>NZ_DASZKT010000250.1:0-19394 GCF_035552695.1 Actinospica sp. | reverse complement strand
GGACGGTTGCGCCGCGGCCGAGCCCTGCCCGGGGCTGGTCGGCGGCGCGGCGACCGGAGGCGCGTCGTACGCGTCCGTCGCAGCACCCTGGTCCTGCCGCCGCGTCGGCACCGGCGGCACGAGCGGCAGCGGCGGCAATGGAGGCCCCGGCGGCGGTGGTATCGGTGGGAACGCGGGCGCATTCAGATCGTCGCCCGTACCCGCGCCCGATCCCGTCCCTGGCCCCGTACCCGCGCCCGCCGCGTTCTCCTTCTCGTTCTCGTTCGACCAGGGCCCCGCGACCTCCCCGAACACGTCCTTCGGCGGTTGCGGCTTCGGTCCGGTCGGCGGGAACGGGGGCACCGCGGCGGGTCCCCAGCGCTTCTCCTGCGCCACCCGCCGCGCATGCATCGCGGCGGCGGCCTCCTCGGCGGCGCGCGGCTCGATCTGGTCGAGCAGCCGTGCCCCGGCCGAGGCGAGCGTGGCCAGATCCGCCGTCAGATGCGCCTGGTGGTTGAGGGTCCAGTCGAGGTCCGGGTCGCGCAGCACCGGCCGCCACCACTCGAGCACGAAGCCGCTCTGCGTGGCCAGCCCGTCCACCTGCCCGGCCCACCACGCCTCGCTGCCCACGCTCTGCTGTTCGAGCCGGGTGAGCACCGCCTTGACCTCTTCGAGCCGGGTCAGCGCCCCGTCCGCGTCCTCGACGGTGCGCGGCAGCGGCCAGCTCAACGAGAGCAGCGCCTCGGTCAGCTCCTGCTCGGGCGGCACAGCGCCGGCTGCTCCGGACTCGGATTCCACGCGACTCTTCCTACCCGGCCCGGGGGCACAGTACGTCAACTTCCGATAACGTTATGGAAAGACGATCAGACACTACCGCACCTCGGCCTGCACCGAGCCGCACCTTTCGCATAACTCGTATTCAGTTCGCACTCCCGTGCGCACCAATTCGTCGCGCGAACACCAGAGCCCCCGGCAGTTCCGTATCGAGATCCACCAGCATCCGCGCCGTGACGACGAATCCGGCCTCGCGTAGCCACCCCGCCACCCGCTCCGCAGGCCGCCGATGCACGTACACCTTCATCGGATGCCCTCCGTACCCCTGCGTCTTCAGCCGCGACCGGTCGCCGAGATGGAACCCGACCAGCAATGGCGCGTCGGGCCGCAAGACGCGCCGAAACTCTCCAAGGACACCGGGAATCTCGTCATCCGGGATGTGAATGAGCGACCAGAACGCGAGCAGCCCCGAGAGCGCTCCGTCGGGAACCCCGAGCCGCGTCATCGATCCCACGGTGAAGGCGAGGTGCGGGTGATCACGCCGTGCCACGTCAATCATCGCGGGCGACAGGTCGATCCCGACGACATCCACGCCCAGCGTCTGCAGATGAGCGGTCACGTGCCCCGGCCCGCAGCCAACGTCCGCGACCACCCCGCCCCCGCGATCGTGCACCGAGTCAGCGAACAGTCGCAGCGCGGCTCGAAGGAACGGCACCCCGGACAGTGCGTCTCGCGTCTGCTCGGCGTAGCTTTCCGCGACCGCGTCGTACGAGACGCGCGTGTCCTCGAGCCAGTCCCCGTCCATAGCTCGTCACGGTAACTGGATGGTCTGACAAGCACGGCTCATCCACGAAGCGCGGCCTGGAAGAACGGGGTGCCTGAAGACAGCGGGTTGTGCAGATCCATCCCGTTCTGCCACAGCACGACGCACCGCCCCGACTCCGTTCGCGCTGCCACAGTCGTATACCCGGGCATTCCGCCCTGATGACCGTAAGCCACGTTGCCAGTCCCGAAGTCGAGCCGGACGACGCCGAGTCCCCGGCTGCGGTGCACATCGAGCCGCTGCGTCGGTTCGATCATGCGAGCCAGGTACCCCTCTGGCAGCAACGACCCATTGAACAGCCCGTCGAGAAACGCGGCGACGTCCGAGGCGGTGGCCACCATGGCCCCAGCGGTCCAGGACTCCGAGGGAGTCATGGTGGTCAGCTCCGCGTAAGAGGCGTCCGCCGATGTGCGCAGGTAGCCTTTGGCGTGCGGACCACGCATGTACGGATCAACGGTGGGGAACGTCGTGTCGAGCAGATTCAATGGCTTGATGATGTGCTGCCAGATCTGGGCGTCCACGCGTTCGCCGGTCGCCTCCTCGATCATCATGCCGAGGAGGATGTAGTCGGTGCTGCTGTAGCGGTACTGGCTATTGGGCGGTATGCGATCACTGGTCGCCAGCGATGCCGCGACCAGCTGACGCGGAGACCAATAGCGCTCCAATGCCGACAAATCGGTCGGAGGGCTCCCGAATAGCTCAGGCGTGTAGTCAGGCAGCCCAGAGCGCAACCGGAGCAGGGTTTCGACCGTGATGTCGGCGCCCCCCGGTACAAGGTCAGGCAGAAGGCCATCCACGGTGTCGTCGAGCGACAGCAGACCCTCGACCACGAGTTGGAGCACGAGCGTGGCCACATACATCTTCGTGACGCTGCCTATTCGGCACCGGTCACTCGCCGCGATAGGTCGAGGGCGATCGAGATCAGCCACGCCGACGGTGCCGGTGAAGACGGGCTGACCCCCCTCGGTCACCAGCGCGTAAAGTCCTGGCCCATGGTCCGCAGCAGTTTCGACCAATGCGGCACGCAGCGCCTCCCCATCCACTGGCATGAGCGGGAGTCTACTTCGCACGACCGCACCGCGTGGAAGCCGATGCAGCGCCTAATCCCACGAACTCCGCTGCTTCTTCAGCTTCGAGCGGCGGGCCTTGTCGTCCAGCCTGCGGGCGACGGCGCCCTTGGAGGGCTTGGTGGGGCGGCGGTTGGGTGGCGGCGGGGCGAGGGCCTCGGCCAGCAGCGCGGCCAGGCGGTCGCGGGCGGCCTTGCGGTTGCGGAGTTGGGAGCGGAACTCGGAGGCGGCGACGGTGAGCACGCCGTCGACGAGGCGCGGTGCCAGGCGGTCGAGGACGCGGGCGCGTTGCTGCGGGGTGAGGCCCTCGCAGGTGCGCAGGTTCAGGGACAGCTCGATGCGGCTGTCGGTGGTGTTGACGCCCTGGCCGCCGGGGCCCGAGGACCGGGAGAAGCGCCAGGTGAGATCGCGGGCGGGAATGGACACGCCGCGGCCGACGCCGAGCGGGCCGGTGACCGCGTCGGCGCCGGAGGGCAGGTCAGGGCGCTCGTCCATAGTTGACATTGTGCCGGACGGGGGCGTGCGGCGTCAGGTGGATTATCCGGCGTCAGATCGTTTTCCCGGGGTTGAGCTGTGAATCCGGCGTCAGATCGACTTCCCGGCCAGCGCCGTGGTCAGTCGGTGCGCCAGCAGTGTGGCACGGGCCGGGCCGTCCTGTTCCAGGGCGTGCTTGAGCGCGCGCGGCTGGCCGACCAGGACGACGGTCTGCCGTGCGCGGGTGGCCAGCGTGTAGAACAGACGGCGCGTCAGCAGCCGTGGTGCGTCCATCGTCAGGGGCGCGACGACGTGGGCGAACTCGCTGCCCTGGGCCTTGTGCACGGTCAGCGCGTAGCTGTGCGCCAGGTCGTCGAGATCGTCGAGGTCGTAGCGCACCGATTCGCCGTCCTCGTTCTCGACCGTGAGACCGGCCTCCTTCAGGTCGAGGTCGACAACCGTGCCGAGAGTGCCGTTGAACACGCCGTGGGCACCGCGCGCGTAGTCGTTCCGGGTCGCGATCACGCGGTCGCCGACGCGGAAGACGCGCGGGCCGTGCCAGTACTCCGGCTCGTTCTCGGCGCGCGGGTTCAGCCGCTCCTGCAGCATCCGGGAGAGCTGATCCGCGCCCGCCGAACCGCGCCGCGCCGGGCAGAGGACCTGGACCTGCGCCGGGTCCACGCCCTGCTTGCGGGGCAGCCGCTCGGTGGCGATCTCGGCGACGAGCTCGGCGATGCGCTCGGGGTCGTCGAGCTCGGCGAACCAGAAGTCTGAGCGCTTGAGCTGCGGCAGCTGGCCGCGCCGGATCAGGTGCGCGTTGGCGATGATCGTGGACTGCTCGGCCTGGCGGAAGACCTTGGTCAGCGTCGTGCGGGCCACGCCGGGGACGGCCAGCAGGTCGGCGAGCACGGCGCCGGGGCCGACGGACGGGAGCTGGTCCACGTCGCCGACCAGCAGCAGGTGCGTGCCGGGCGGGATGCGGGCGGCGAGCCGGGCGGCGAGGTAGACGTCCAGCATCGAGGCCTCGTCGACGACGATCAGGTGCACCATCGTGCTGTGCGCGGCGGCGAACAGCGCGCCGCCGCCGGCCTCCGGGGGCGGCGGGTCCTCGCCCGGGTGCGGGTCGGCGGCCAGCCGGTGCACGGTCATCGCCTCGGCCCCGGTCATCTCGGCCAGGCGGCGCGCGGCCTTGCCGGTCGGCGCGGCGAGGGTCACGCTGCCGCCGCCCGCCCGAACCACGCGCACGAGCTCGCGGACGGTGTGCGACTTTCCGCAGCCGGGGCCGCCGGTGAGCACGGAGAGCGTGTGGGTCAGGGCCATGCGAACCGCTTCGCGTTGCCCCTCGGCCAGATCCGCGCCGTACGCGCCGTCCTCGACCAGCCGGCGTACCCCGCGCGGCAGGTCGGAGGGGGCCGCGGCGAGCGCCGCGAGGTCCTTCGCGAGGCGGCGTTCGGCACGGTTGGCCGCGCGTACGGCGGCGACCTGCTCGCCGCTGACCGGATGCGATTCCAGGACCACCGGCGAGGCCTTGCCGGTGCCGAGGCGCTCCAGGGCCGCGCGCATCAGTTCAGCGGGCTGCTCGGCGAGCTGTGCGGCCTCGGTGACGACCTGCGCGGCCGGCAGGTGGCAGTGGCCGGAGCGCGGGCCCTCGCTGGCGCACACCTCCCACACCGCGGCCTCGAGCCGTTCCTCGCCGGCGAGCGGCTGGCCCCCGGCGCGCGCGATCCGGTCGGCGGTCGCGAAGTCCAGCCCGTCCACCTCGCCGACCAGGCGGTACGGGTAGCGGGTGAGGGTCTCCAGCGCGGACGATCCGTAGTCCCGGTGCAGCCGCTCGGCCAGCAGCGGGCTGATGCCGTAGCCGCGCAGCGCGTTCATCAGCTGCCTGATCTCGGCCTGGGCGTGCCAGGAATCGACGATCCAGCGGCTGCGCCGCCGCCCGATGCCGTAGACCTCGGCCAGCCGCTCCGGCTCGCGCTCGATCACCTCGAGGGTCTGCTCGCCGAACCGGTCCGTCAGCGCCTGGGCCAATAGCGGACCGATCCCACGCACGAGCCCCGAGGCGAGGTAGCGCCGGATGGCGCGCACCGACTCCGGGCGCAGCCGCTCGCACCCGGCGACCGCCAGCCGCGGGCCGTGCCGGCGGGTCTCCTCCCAGTGCCCGGTCAGCCGCAGCGTCTCGCCGGGGCGCACGCCGGCCAGCTCCACCCCGGCCGCGGCGAATCCGGCGTCCCGTGCTTCGGCGGCACGGGGTTCCGCCGCACGCGTCTCGGCCGCCGTGCGCACCGGGACCGCGCGCAGCACGGTGAATCCGTCGTCCCGGATGAAGTGGATGTACTCGACGACGCACTCGAGCTCCGTGGTGACCTCGGTGCGCTCGGCGACGGCTGCGGGGACGGGAGGAACGGCCATGCCGTGCACATTACTGCCGACCACCGACAGCGATTCGCCGCAAATTCACCCGAACGAGTGAGTTACTGACGAGTTCGGCGATCTCGCGTCAGGGTCCGGGCCGAGCGAGGTCCCCGTGCATAGAAGTCCTCAGCACGTGGCTCCCCCACACGCACACCTCGCCACTGGAGAAGACGATGCCGCACTCGAGCGATCCCGCCTGTCTCGCCCCCACCGAACCGCACCCCGCCGCCGACCCGCTCGGCTACGCGCTGTGCGCCAGCTACCAGGACCCCGCGCGGGTCCAGCCGGTGCCCGTCGGCCCCACCTTCGACCTCGTGAGCGTCGGCATGGGCATAGGCCTGGACGCCCTGGACCTGATGCTGCGCTCCGGGGACCCGGTCGGCCCGGTGGCCGCGGACGCGCGCTCCCGGGTGGACCGGATCGGCTTCCTGCTTCCGCCCGGCACGCTCGAGGCCGAGCCCGGTTTCGCCTGGTGGTGCCGTCGGCACGGGCTGCGCGTCGCCTCGCACGGGGATGTGGTCGCGCTGCCGCCGCTGATCGGCGAGAGCACCCGGATGGTCTGGCTGGTGCCGCCGGGCGCGCCGGACACCGGGCGCACCGACCCGGGTTTGCTGCTCTCCGCGCTGCGGAAGGCATTTAACGCACAGTCACGTCGGGCCCGTTGTCAAGAAGCAGGCCCCTGAATTACCCGATCGAGTGATAATAGGTCTGCGACAGCGCCTTGTGGGAACGCGTGGCGTTATAACGGCATCTCGGTAGTCGAGAGCTCACACGTCGTCGTAGGGACGCCCGCAGCCATATGGACCAGCACCACGCCAAGACCGACTCCGCAGGCCCCGACCAGGATCCGCCGGACAAGGAGCTGATCGACCAGGTACGCGAGGGCGACCTCGAAGCCTTCGACCCGCTCTACCGGCGGCACCGTGATTCGGCGCTGCGCCATGCGCGCTACTGGACGCGCTCGGAGGCGGCGGCCGAGGATCTGAGTGCCGAGTCCTTCACGCGCGTGCTGTACGCGATCCGCAACGGCAACGGGCCGACCGAGGCGTTCCGGCCGTATCTGCTCACCGCGATGCGCAACGTGGCCAGGGACTGGGCCGAGGGCGACCGGCGCACGCTGCTGGTGCCCGACCTGGTGGACATCGCACCGCCGGAACCGGAGCAGGACCCTGTCATCGCGGCGCTGGAGCGTTCGATGGCGGGCCAGGCGTTCATGACGCTGCCGGAGCGCTGGCAGACGGTGCTGTGGCAGACGGAGGTCGAGCAGGAGGGGCCGACGCAGATCGCGCCGCAGCTCGGCATCGACGCGGCGGCCGTCGCGGCGCTGGCGTATCGGGCGCGCGAGGGTCTGAAGCAGGCATATCTGCAGGCTCACATCACCGAGATCGGGTCGCCCGCGTGCCGCCCGTTCGCCGAACGCCTCGGCACGCACGCGCGCGGGAAGCTGCGCGGGCGCGAGGCGGCGAAGCTGCGGCACCACCTCAAGCACTGCTCGGAGTGCGTCGGGCTGTTCGCGATGCTCAAGTACGTCAACGCGAACATCCACGTGCTCATCGGACCGGCGGTCGTCGGTGCGGCCGCGGCGACCCGGATCGGGATCGTGCTGGCCACGGCGGGGGGCGCGGCCGGCGCCGGCGGCGGTGCGGCGCAGTCGGGGAACGCGATCGGACGCGTGGTCTCCAAGGCGCGGCACGCCTCGCCGCGTCAGCAGGCCACGGTCGCGGGTGCGGTGGCGGCCGCGGCCGTGGCGGCGCTCGCCTTCGCCCTCACCGGAAACGAGTCGTCCCCGCCGATCCCGGTAGCCAAGCCGAAGCCCTCCGCGTCGGCGCTGGTCACCCAGCCCGCGCCCGCTCCGTCGCCCGCGCCGAAGCAGACCCCGCCCCCGCCGAGCCCGACGCCGCCGCAGCCCTCGCCGACACCGACCACCCCGAGCCCGACGCCCACGACGCCGAGCCCGTCGCCCACACCCACGCCCCCCAGCCCGACGCCGACCACGCCGAGCCCGTCGCCCACACCGACCACGCCCAGCCCGAGCCCGAGCCCGACGCAGCGGGTCAACTGCCCCGGCGATCTGCTCGACCTGGAACTGGACCTGCTGGGCAACAACGTCGTGATCGTGCAGGTGGGGCTGAACCTGGACATCACCATCGGCGGGGTGACGATAGTGATCCCGGCGAGTTGCTCGACCGGCGGCCCGCCGCACCCGTTCCCGCTGCCATCCGCGTAACACCGGGACTCAACGCAATCGGAAGATCAGCGCAACCCGGCGATCAACGCAGCCCGGCGATGAATTCGAGGGCCCGCTTGATGTTCGCGGGCAGGTCGGCGACGGAGTCGAGGACGAGGTGCCGATCGGTCCACGGCTCGTACTCGGCGCGCACGCGCTCGACGTCGGCCCAGGTCGGCTCGTCGAGCCCTTCGATGCCGCGATCGCGCTCCTCGAGCCGCTTCCGGTGCAGGTCCGGCGAGGAGCACACGACCTCGATGACGGCCAGCCGCACGCGGTGCCGGGCGGCGAGCGCGCGCCACTGCCCGCGAGCGGGTTCGACCGCGTTGACCGCGTCGACTATCACCGTCTGGCCGAGGGCGAGGATCCCGTCGGCCACCGCCTCGGCGACCAGGTAGGCGGCGAGGCCGGTCGGCTGGGAGCGGTCGATCGACCGGCGCAGCGCCGCCTCGATCGGGTCCACCGAGACGACGGCGGCGGAAAGCGTCCCGCCGACGCCGCGCGCGATCGAGCTCTTGCCCGCGGCGGGCAGTCCGGCCATCGCAATCAACATGGCAGAACTCTGCCATAACGCGTGTTCATGTTCCGCCGCGGCCCCCCGGCGTGTCGCGCGGCGCCGCACGGGCGCCGCGATGCCGCTCAGGTGCTGCTCAGTCGATGCGCACCGAGCCGTTCGCGGTGCGGAAGTCCACCGCGACCAGCCCGGCCTCGTCGTAGGCGTTGCGCAGGTCGGCCGGCTCGAGCCAGTTGACCTTCAGCTCGGGCAGCGGGTCGCGCTCCGGGTCGCCGAGCCAGGACAGCACCGCGTCCCGGTCCCCGGCGATCTCCAGCCGGTCGATCTCCGGCAGCGAGTCCGCTCCATGCGACGGATGCAGCTCGGCCGGGCAGTCCCAGCAGATCAGATACGGCAGCTGCGGGTCGTCGATCAGGTCGAGCACGCCGATCTGGTGCCACTCGAGCAACTTGCCGTCCGGCCGCCTGCGATGGCCCTCGGCCGCCTCGCGCCCCAGCCGCTTCTCGAAGACCTCGAGGTCGTTGACGCCGACCACCCAGCCGAGCCAGCCGCCGCCGAGCTCGGCCCGCCGCTTGACAGCCCGGCCGAACGGAGCCGACTCGGTGGCCGGATGCTCGAGCGGGGCGACGACCTCGACGTACGCGCCGTCGGGCAGCGGCAGCACCGCGTTGCGGGTGCCGAAGCGCGGGTGCACGCCGCCGTCCCGGAACGAGGCGCCGAGCAGCGAGCCCAGCCGGGAGACGGTGGAGGGGAACGCGTCGAGTTCGACGGCGTAGGAGATGTGGTCGAGACGCATGTCCTCGACTTTACCCAGCTCCGGATAGATCGATACGCACCGACAGGTTCCGTCAGCGGAAGTCATATCGTCGGGCCGCCGGGACGGCACGGCCGACGGCGGTCTCGGCAGCCGGGGCGGCCGGGGCAGCCGCGGCGGCGACCGTGCGGATAATCGGCGCATTGGGCTGACCGGGGGAACCTTCCCCGGTCGGCCCATCGCGCGCGTGACCCCTGCTCAGACCTCTTCGTTGATCGTTGACGAAGGGGAGCCGCTCCATGCTCCCTCCCTTCTAGAGCTACTAGAGGTCATCACATGCATGGGATTGCCAAGCGGGGGCTGGCGCTCGTCGCCGCCACCTCGGGTCTCGTCCTGGGCGGCGCGGCCATCGCATCGGCCGACGCCGGCGCCACCACCACCGCGACCACCTCGCACTCCGGCGGCGCGGTGGCAGGCTGGGTCGCCCAGGCCCCGGTCAACATTCCGGTGAACGTCTGCGGCAACAGCGTCGAGGCGCTCGCCTTCAAGGAGATGGTGCACGGTTCCACCTGCACCAACAAGCACCCGGGCGCGGTGGCCAGCGCCACCACGACCAAGTCCGGAGGCCTCGGCGCGGGCAACACCGTCCAGGTCGCCGGCAACGTCCCGGTCAACGTCTGCGGCAACACCGTCGCCGCGGCGGCCGTGAAGAACGACTACCAGGGCTCCACCTGCACCAACAACGCCTCCGGTCCGGGCGCGGTGGCGACCTCCAGCATCGACCACTCCGGCGGCATCCTGGCCGGCAACACGGTCCAGGCCGCGCTGAACGTCCCGATCAACGCCTGCGGCAACGTCGTCGGCCTCGGCGTCGTGAAGAACATGTACGCCGGCCAGACCTGCACCAACTGACCCGGACCCCGTCCGCGCTGTCAGGGCAACCGTGCCCCCGCCCCTCGCATCCGGGCGGGGGCACGGCGTTTCCCGCGCCCCCGCCGTTCCCGCCGTTCCGTCGTTCCGCCGGTCTCCGTGGCGTGGCCTGGCGGGGCGCTCCGGCGCGCGGCGCGAGCGCACCGGAGCGCGTCGGGCGCCGTAACCCGGGCGGGTGGCGCAATTGCATCTGCAAATTTGGGTAAACCCTCCCCCTGAGGCCCGGGTTTGCGGAAGACTCGTACGGACGGGTGAAACCGGATTCGCACATTCGAGCAAGCCGATACGGATGACCGAGCCCTGAGACTCCGGGAGGAACGCGGGATGAGCCGCAGGCGCCGCCGCGAGCACGAGGCGGGACGGGTGCGCAAGACCGTCGAGGTCCTGGTGTCCGGACTGTTCGGTATGACCGTGGTCGGCGTCGTACTGCTGCTGCTGCAGAACGGCACCACCCCCTCCCCCGGCCCGAGCCCGACGGCGACCGTCTCCGGCCAGGCCTTCCCCACCGGAGCCGCGGACGGCGGCCTGGTCAGCGTCCGCAGCGCCGACGCCGGCACGGTCACCGCCAGCCCCTCGGTGAACTCGCCGAACACCGGCTCCGGCACCGCGGCCGCGCCGCAGGGCGCCCAGGGCGCGCAGGAGACCGGCCGCACCGAACCCGCCACCCCGGCCACCGCCCCCGCGAGCGGATCGCAGAACACTGCCACTTCCCCCGCCAGCTCGACGGCCGCGTCGTCGAGCACCGCCATCTCCACCCCGAGCGCCTCGGCCTCGTCCACCGGCGGCGCCCTCGGCGGACTCGTCGGCGGCCTGGTCGGCGGAGTGCTCGGGCTGCTGTGACGGTTCAGGTGAGCACCGCGACGACGGCGCCGCGGAAATAAGCGGTGGGGATCTCGACCATCTTGGTACCGTACGCGAATGGCACGTACTACGGACGGCAGCGCGGGGGACGCGGACTACGGCAGGATCGGGGCGAGCTACGCGGATTATCGGCGGCCTGATGCCCGGATCGCGGCGGTCATGGAGCAGGCGCTCGCCGGGGCGAGGACGGTGGTGAACGTGGGGGCCGGGACCGGGTCGTATGAGTCGCAGGCCTTTGAGGTCACGGCGGTCGAGCCGTCCGCCACGATGCGCTCGCAACGTTCGGCGCACCTGTCCCCCGCGATCGACGCGGTCGCTGAGGCGCTGCCGTTCCCGGACGACGCTTTCGACGCGGCGATGACCACGTACAGCGTGCATCAGTGGAGCGACCTGAAGGCGGGCCTGCGCGAGATGCGGCGCGTCTCCCGGGGTCCGGTGGTCGTGCTCGGGGGCGACCCGGACCGCGTGTGCGATTACTGGCTGCACGAGTACGCGCCGCGGATGATGGAGATCGAGGCGCGCCGCTACCCGTCGATCCGCGAGATCGCCGATGCGCTGGGCGGGACGGTCGAGGTCACCCAGGTGCCGATTCCGTTCGACTGCACGGACGGGTTCATCGAGGCCTACTACGGCCGGCCCGAACGACTGCTCGACCCGGAGGCCCGGAAGGCCTGCTCAGCCTGGAGCTTCGTCGACGAGCAGCTCGCCGGGCAGTACGTGGAGGCGCTGCGCGAGGCGATCGAATCAGGAGCCTGGGACGCGCGGCACGGGCACCTGCGCGACCAGCCGTACTACGACGGATCGCTGGTGCTGATCCGCGCGCTGCCGGAGCAATGACCGCCAGTCGGCCTCAGTTGTACGAGTAGTAATCCACCAGGGCGCGCAGTTCGGCCACTGCCGTGCGGGCTGCGGTGATGCCGTCGGCGGGCTGGATGCCCATCACCGAGAGCGTGGTGCCGTCGTCGAGGTCGAGCAGCACCCAGGGGTCGCCGGAGCGGAGGTTGACCGTGACGATCTGCGCCCACTCGAGGCGGTGGGTTCGCAGCATATTGACGACGGTGAGGCCGTCCGCGTCCGCGACGGCCTTGGGGCGGGCGAGCACCATCAGCACCAGGGCGCCGGCGAAACCGATGCTGGCGAAGGCGATCCGGTCCGGCAGCGGCCACGGCTCGCCGCCGTCCGAGGGGAGGGTGGCGGCGATCGCGGTCATGCTGCCGGCCAGGATCGCGGCGACGGTGTAGATGATCGTGCGGGTGCGGTGCGGGCGCCAGGTCACCGGGAGCGCGGGCAGCGGGGCGTTCCGGGCGCCGCCGGGGCCGCCCTCAGCACCCCCGCCGAACTCGGCGCCGTCCCGTCCCCGGGCCGGGTGTCCGTTCGGCGCCATCTTCCATCCGCTTCTACTCCGGTGTAGCCGGGCAGGCCGTCGTCGCCGACCGTGAACCTGCGAATCACAGTCCACGAACTAGATGCGGCACGCCCTGATGTCGGTCACGAGGATAGCGCGTGCGCCGATCTCCCAGAGGTCGTCCATGATGCGCTGGGTCTGCTCCCGCGGCACCATCGCGCGCACGGCCACCCACCCCTCCGAATGCAGCGGACTCACCGTGGGCGACTCCAGACCCGGCGTCAGATCCACCGCCTCCTGCAGGCGTTCGGCCTTGATGTCATAGTCCATCAGCACGTACTTGCGCGCCACCAGCACACCCTGCAGCCGGCGCAGGAACTGCTCGGTGCCGGAGGCGGGCTCGGCGTCGCGCCGCTTGATCACCACGGCCTCGGACTCCAGGATCGGCGAGCCGATCAGCTCCAGGCCCGCCTGACGCAGCGTCGTGCCGGTGGACACCACGTCCGCGATCACGTCCGCGACGCCGAGTTGGATGGAGATCTCCACCGCGCCGTCCAGCTTGACCACCTCGGCCGGCACTCCCGCGCGGTCCAGATGGGCCTGCACGATGCCCGGGTACGAGGTGGCGATGCGGCGGCCCTTGAGGTCCTCGAGCGTGGACCCGGTGCCGGGCCGCCCGGCGAAGCGGAAGGTGGACCGGCCGAAGCCCAGCGGCAGGATCTCCTCGGCCTCGGAACGCGAGTCGAGCAGTAGGTCGCGGCCGGTGATGCCGATGTCGAGACGGCCGGAGCCGACGTACACGGCGATGTCCCGCGGCCGCAGGTAGAACAGCTCGACCCCGGCCTCCGGGTCGATCACCATCAGCTCGCGGTCCTTGCGCTGCCGGTAGCCCGCCTCATGGAGCATCTCGCCCGCCGCCTCGGAGAGGGATCCCTTGTTGGGCACGGCGATGCGAAGCATGGGGCTGGTTCCGTCCTTCTCGATGATGGTTTTCGTGTCCACGCGACACCGACGTTACAGAGTCTTGTACACGTCGTCGAGGGAGATCCCGCGCGCGACCATCAGCACCTGCAGGTGGTAGAGCAGTTGGCTGATCTCCTCGGCGGTGCGCTCCTCGCCCTCGTACTCGGCGGCCATCCACACCTCGGCGGCCTCCTCGACGATCTTCTTGCCGATGGAGTGCACGCCCGCCCGCACCAGTTCCACGGTGCGCGAGCCGGGCGTGCCCGCCGCGGCCTTGGCCTTGAGCTCCTCGAAGAGCGTCTCGAAGGTCTTCGGCCCGACCACCTCGCTCACCGTTCCCCCAGGTTCTTCAGCGTCAGCGCCGTCGCGACGGCGCTGAGCGCGGCCTCGCGGCCCTTGTCCTCGGCGGAGCCGGGCAGGCCGGCGCGGTCGATCGCCTGCTGCTCGGTGTCGCAGGTGAGCACGCCGAAACCGACCGGGATGCCGGACTCGACGGCGACCGCGGTGAGCCCGTCGGTGGCCGCCTGGCAGACGTATTCGAAGTGCGGGGTGCCGCCGCGCACGACCACGCCGAGCGCCACGATCGCGTCGTAGCGGTGCTTGGACAGGGCGTGCGCGGCGACCGGCAGCTCGAAGCAGCCGGGCACGCGGATCAGCGTGGGTTCGTCGATGCCGTGCTCGGCGAGCGCCTTGACGGCGTTCGTGACGAGGGCGTCCATTACTTCGGTGTGCCACTGTGCGGCCACGATCGCGACGCGCAGGTGCGCGCAGCGCTTGACGTCCGCCGGGTTGATGCCGAGCTCGGGGGCTCCGCTGCCTGCCACGGAGAGTGCTCCTTCGGTTCCTTGGTGAGCTGCTGGAAACAGACGGTATCGCCTAACGGGTCAGACCCGGTGCTGCGTCCGGTATGCGATCAGGTCGGCGATGGAGATGACGGCGAGGCCGTGCTCGCGGGCGAAGACGCGCAGCTCGGGCAGCCGGGCCATGGTGCCGTCGTCGTTGACGATCTCCACCAGGACGCCGACCGGGGTGAGCCCGGCCAGCCGCGCCAGATCGACGGCGGCCTCGGTGTGTCCGGGGCGCTCGATGACGCCGCCGGGGCGGGCGCGCAGCGGGAAGACGTGGCCCGGCCGGGTCAGGTCGCCCGGGGCGGTGGCCGGGGCGGACAGCAGCCGGATGGTGTGCGCCCGGTCGGCCGCGCTGATCCCGGTGGTCACGCCCTCGCGCGCGTCCACGGTGACGGTGAACGCGGTGCCCTTGCGGTCCTGGTTGACGGCGGTCATCGGCGGCAGGTCGAGCGCGTCGGCCCGCCCGTCGTACATCGGGGCGCAGATCACGCCGCTGGAGTAGCGGACCGTGAAGGCCAGCAGCTCCGGGGTGGCGTGTTCGGCCGCGAAGATGATGTCGCCCTCGTTCTCCCGGTCCTCGTCGTCCACGACGACGACCGGTCGCCCGGCGGCGATCTCCAGCAGCGCGGTCTCGATGGTGTCCAGGCCGGTGGCCTCGAGCGTGCCGGTCATGCGTGCGCTCCTTCGACGACGGGGACGGACTCGACGGTGCTGACGATGCCGACGGGGGTGTCGGCGATGTCGGCCGGCTTGCCGCGGGCGAGCCGGATCCACTGCCGCAGCCCGGCGATCACCAGGACGAAGTAGACGCCGTAGGTGAAACCGGAGACCGGCAGCCCGCTGTGGAAGGCGAGCGGCACGCCCACCACGTCCACCGCGATCCAGACGAACCAGAACTCGACCCAGCCGCGGCCCTGGCAGAGGGTGGCGGCGAGCGAGCCGACGAAGATGTACGCGTCGGGCAGCGGCGCCCAGGAGGAGTGGGTCGCGGACAGCAGCCAGGCGAAGCCGAGGGTGCCGACGGCCAGGAAGCCGAGCAGCGCGAGCCGCTCGGCGCCGGTGGCCCAGCGGATCGTGACTCCCCGCGGGTGGTCGGCGCCGCGCTGCCGGTTCCAGCGCCACCAGCCGTAGGACGCGGCGGCGACCACCACGAGCTGCCGGGCCGCGTTGCCGCCGAGGTGCACCGCCATGGAGGCGCCGAACAGCAGGATCGCGCCGCTGATCTGCACCGGCCAGGCCCACAGGGACCGGCGTATCGCGAGCGCGACGGTGGCCAGGCCGAGCAGATTGCCGAGCAGGTCGGACCAGCGCACGGTCTCGCCGCCGAGCTGGAAGGCGGCCGCGTTCGCCCAGCCGAACAGGCCGTTCATGCCGCGGCTTCGTTCCGCGCGCCGGCCAGCAGCTTCTCGGTGTACTTGGCGATCACGTCGACCTCGAGGTTGACCCGGGCGCCGGGCTGCTTGATGCCGAGCGTGGTCTGCGCGAGCGTGGCCGGGATCAGCGAGACCGTGAAATCGGGCCGGTCGCCGTCGGTGATGGCGCTGACGGTGAGGCTGATGCCGTCGACCGTGATCGAGCCCTTCTCCACCACGTAGCGGGCGAGGTCGGTGGGCAGCGAGACGCGCACCAGCTCCCAGTGCTCGCCGGGGGTGCGCTCCAGGACGGTGCCGGTGCCGTCCACGTGGCCCTGCACGATGTGCCCGCCGAAGCGGCCGTTGGCGATCATCGGGCGCTCCAGGTTGACCCGGTCGCCGGGGCGCAGGTCGGCGAGGCTGGAGCGGGTGAGCGACTCGGCCATCACGTCGGCGGTGAACTCGCCGCCCTTGAGGCTGGGAGCGCCGGTCTCGTCGGTGACGGTCAGGCAGACGCCGTTGACGGCGATGGACGCCCCGTGTTCGGCGTCCGCGGTCACGGCGGGCCCGCGCACCGTGTAGCGGGCGGCGTCGGGCAGGTTCTCGATGGCGACGATCTCGCCGAGTTCCTCGATGATTCCGGTGAACACCGCTGTTGCTCCCTCATCCACACCTGGTCGTGGTGCTCCGAGGGGCCGCGGGAGGCGGAAGGACGGGAGCGCGCGGCCGCACAACGCCCGAGAATGGCCGAACGTGGGTTCCCTCGACTGTGGCGTCGAGGCACGTCCGACCGGGCGCGGCTGGGCCGACGTCCCGCGTGCCGCCTCCCATCCGGACTTTCGGCCGCCGCCCGCCGCAGCTCTCACGCTGCGAACAGGTCGACGCCCGATCACCGTCGGTCCCGGAGTTTCACCGGGTCCACCTTCGACTCGCCTCAGTGGCGCGGAACGCTTTGCTGGGCGTTCACGCCGCCAAGCCGAAATCAGCCGGGTCGCGGACTGTCACCGCCGGTTCGGAGTTTCACCGACCCCGGGGCACGCTGTCGTCTCTCCCAACAGTCTGCCACGGGACTCCATTCCCGTGTCCAGCCGGAATCGGGTGGCCCGGGTCACACCCCCGTCTTCGCGAGCCCTCGACGCCCGGCTCCCAGGCCGCGGCGCTCCGGGCCGACCAGCTTTTCGTATGCCTAATCTGCCACGCGAGTGAATCAGAGTCACCGATGACCATGCTCGGCGGTTAGGCCTGGCGGATCGCGCACTCCGGGCCTCGGCGCGGCGGCGGATCCGTTGATGACGACCCCACAGATGGGAAGCCCCACATGAAGAAGTTCCTGACCGCCGCGGCGCTGACCGCCGCCGCGATCGGCCTGCCGCTGGCCACTGCCGGTTCCGCGATGGCCGACGACCACTCCGGTGGCGACAGCAGCGAGTCGCTGGTCACCGTCGGCGAGGGCTCCTGCGTAGCCCCGTGGTG
This sequence comes from Actinospica sp., assembly GCF_035552695.1. NCBI lineage: Bacteria > Bacillati > Actinomycetota > Actinomycetes > Catenulisporales > Actinospicaceae > Actinospica > Actinospica sp. The sequence continues at coordinate 2,598 of NZ_DASZKT010000250.1, read as the reverse complement.
GTGGGAGGGCCCGATCACCTTCCTCAACGGCCCGGAGGACTACTCCGCGTGCAACGGCCAGCCGATGCACGTCAAGCCGGGCGACCTGGTCGGCGCACTCGACGACTCCTGCGTCCTGCCGTGGCACTGGGAGGGCCCGGGCACCGCGGGTGACGACATCCTCGGCACCCTGCTGTCCACCCCCGAGGGCGCGCAGCACTACAAGGCGTGCGACACCACGGACGAGCACTGAGCTCATCCCCGTCTAGGGTGAGTTGATCGACGGCGGGGTGACGGACGGCCGGTCGCGGGTCGTGCCGCACCCCGCTTTCGCATGCCTGGAAGCAGCGTGGGATGAGAGTTCGAGGACAGCGCGAAGAGAACACCGAGAAAGCACGGAAGAGGCGCCGCGATCATCCGCGGCGCCTCTTTCGACCAGCTGACGGCTAGTTGACCAGGCCCAGGTCGCCGACGCCGTCGTCCTGCTGCTGCATCGGCTGCGGGGTCGGCCCGGACGGGTGGTTGTCGTCGCAGGCGTAGTAGTGGCCGGTCTGCCCCGGGTGCAGGATCGCGTCGCCGACGTCGAGCGGGCCCTGCCAGTCCCACGGCAGCACGCAGCCGTTGTCCAGGACACCGGCCAGCGCGCCCTGCGGCCGCGGGGCGACCGGCCCGTTGCAGTTGGCGTAGTTCTCCGGGCCGGTGACGACCGTCACCGCGGGCAACTGCCAGAGCCAGGGTGCGACGCAGGTGCCCTGCAGGGCCGTGACCAGCGGCTGGTCGCCTTCGTCGGCCATGGCGGCGCCGGCGGTGGCCACCGGCAGGCCGAGGCCGACGCACGCCGCGGCGGTGGCGTAAACGAGCTTGCGCAAGAGAATGTCTCCAGTCCTTGGGTTCCAGGCGGCGGCCGCTGTGGGTCGGGGCGGCCCCGGATGCCCAACCTCCGCACAAGCTCCCGGGTCACGGGCGCGTCACCCGGCGGAGCGAGTCGGATGATCCTCAGGGCATTGGCTCAGCACAACACCCGAATATCGGATTTACGTCGCGGCGAGCGCCAGCGTGGCACCGCCGACGGCGAGGATCGCGAGCACGGTCCCGGCGATGGCGACCGCGCGCTTGGGCACGGCCAGGCCCGCGGCGTCGCAGCGTTCGAACCAGAGCAGCATGGCGAGCGAGCCCCAGGGTGTGCTGATCGGCCCGGCGTTCACGCCGATCAGCAGCGCGAGCAACTGGGTGTGGTTGCCGGGTGGAATGGCGGCCTCGCCCGCGATGTACGCGGGCAGGTTGTTGACGACGTTCGACAGGCCGAGCCCCGTCCCCGCCGCGCGCAGTTGGCCGACGAAGCCGCCGTCCGTGCCGATGAGATGGCCCACGAACGTGTCCAGGCCGTGCACGCTGAGCGTCTGGACGACCAGGAACATGCCGGTCACGTTGGCCAGCAGCCGCCAGGGCAGCAGGGACCAGCGCAGTTCCTCGCGGCGCCGGGCAAGGAACGCCAGGACGGTGACACCGGCCGCGGCGGCGGAGGCGAGCTGCAGCGGCGCCCCCGCGACGATCGCGATGACGAAAAGCGCACAGGCGACCCCGGCGATCGCGCACAGGGTCGGGTCGGCGGGCCGGAACGGCGCGGGCGGAGTGAAGCGCTCGATGCCGCCGCGCCGCTTACGCCGCCAGAAGAAGATCCAGAGCACCGCCATCGTCGCGGCGACGCTGACCGCCTCGGGAGCGGCCATCCGCGCGGCGAACTCGGCCGGCGGCAGCGCGACCCGGTCGGCGGCCAGCAGGTTCGTCAGGTTGCCGACCGGCAGCAGCAGGCTGGCCGTGTTCGCCAGGAACGCCGTCGTCACCGCGAGCGGCAGCGGGGGCACCCCCGCCCGGTCGGCGAGCGCCAGCATGATCGGCGTGAGCAGCACGGCCGTGGTGTCCAGGTTGAGCCCGACCGTGACCAGCACGGCCAGCAGCACGCACAGCAGGAACAGCACGGCGAACCGCCCACGCGCGAGGATGGCGAGCCGCGTGGCGAGCACGTCGAACGTCTGCGCCTTGCTGGTGAGCTCGGCGAGGATGACGACGCTGAACAGGAACCCGAGGATCGGCCGAATCCGGTCGATGATCGCGCTCGCGTCGTGCGTCGGCAGCGCGCCCGTCGCCCAGCACAGCAGTCCGAGGACCAGCAGCCCGAGGGCGACCAGGTCCAGCGGGTGCGGGCGTCGGCGATCCACGCGGCGTATTCTCCCGGGCAAGATCGGTGAACGTCCAACTCGCGCAGAGCTAGCGGGCTGAGGCTGGGGGCTGGACGGCTCCGGAAGGCTGACGTGCGTCTGGACGTCTGGACGTCTGGTACGTCTAGTGCGTCTGGTGTGTCGGTCGCGTCTCTGCGTGTCAGCGTCTCCGCGCGTCTGCTGAGACTCCGGCGCGGATGTGCCGGGCTCACCGCGGCGTGCATCTGCCGTTCCGCCGTGGGTCCGCTCCGCTCCGGTCGGGCCTGTTATTTTGCCGCGCTCTTCAGGCTCAGGCGCGGGCCTTCGGCATCAGCCGCGCGCCGGCCACCGCGGACGTGACCTCGGCCAGGCGGGTGAGGCGCAGCACTTCGAAACGGTGGAAGTTCGGGTCGCCGAGGCG
>NZ_DASZKT010000249.1:0-75514 GCF_035552695.1 Actinospica sp. | reverse complement strand
GACGTGCGAGGCAACTCGCTCGCGTCAGTTAAGCACAGCGCGCCGTACGCGCCGAAGGGCGTAGATCCCCGGAGCGTGGTCAACCCCGCCCAGGGCTCGGCGCTGCTTCGGTCGATCGGGGACCTCGACGACACCGGCGCCCGCCTCGAAGCGTTCTTCGCCCTGATCCTGCTCGCAGGACTACGCACCGCTGAGGCGATCGACATTCGCGACGTGGACTTGCGACTGCCGAAGCTCAAGAAGCCGATCGCGGACTACACCGCCAAGGAGCTTGAGAAGCTCGACCCATGGGGCGAGATCTGGGTGAGCCAGTCGAACCCCCAACCGGGCCGATGCTGGACTGACGACGGGGCACCCGGCCGCAGTAAGGCCCTCAAGCACCGGGCCGTCGGCGAGGGCCGCGTCACGCCTTCGTGCCCGGCGCTGACCATCGCGCTGATCAGGCACTTGGAGAAGTTCGGCACGGCGCCCGACGGACGGCTGTTCCGTAGCCTCAAGGTTCCCGGTGGGATGGTCACAAAGACCTGCTATATGCGGGTCTTCCGGGCCGCCCGCCTGGTCGCCCTCGGCGAGCTCGCTGCGACCCCGCTCGCCAGACGGCCGTACGACCTGCGCCACGCGTTCATCTCGACCGCGCTCGCCGCCGGCGTGCCCGCACCGGACATCGCTCGCTGGGTAGGCCAGAGCATCGAAGTCCTCATGAAGTACTACGCGGCGATGCTTTACGGCAGCGCCAAGACCTCCCAGGAGAAGTACGCGGCCGAGCTCAAATCCTGGGCGCCCGAGCCTGACGAGAAGCCCGCTGAGGGCCCGTCAGAGACGAGCGGCGAGAATTCATCCGCCCAGGTGAACGACGCGGACGCCACCGAAGGGTAAGCCCGATTCCTTGTCGCGTATTTGTCGCGACGGCTGACTGATCATGTGCAGCGATGCGTAAAGGTGAGACAAGCCGGGTGGCGAGCAAAGTGCTCGCCACCCGGCTTGACCTGGGAATTTCGTACCCTGCCTTGGGGTACGGATGGAGCGGACGACGGGAATCGAACCCGCGTAGCTAGTTTGGAAGACTAGGGCTCTACCATTGAGCTACGTCCGCGTGATGCTGATGCAGGCCTATCTTGCCACATCACCGTGCCCGCCCGTGACACGGTTTCCGCCGTGGACGCCCGCCCAGCCCGAGCTTCCGGGAACCCGGGTGCATGCGGGGTGCTGTACCGGGTAAGCTCCGCTCGCCGGGGTGTGGCGCAGCTTGGTAGCGCGTTCGCTTTGGGAGCGAAAGGCCGTGGGTTCGAATCCCGCCACCCCGACTCCCTTCGTGTTGGGCCGTGGGTTCGAGCTGCGATAATTCCGGGCCACCCCGACCCTGTAACCAGCGACTCGGCCGCCGCTCGATCACGGGCGGCGGCCGCTTGTCGCACTATCCGTTTCGTTCTGGCGAATATTCGACTCCTATTCGACTCCGAGGCGACGTCCGAGCCCTTGGCGGCGGTCGAGGCGTCATGCGCGTGGTCTTCAAGGTCGATTCGAGCGTTTCGGGGCCTTCGCCTTTCCTGTGATCTGCACTTTTATCACCCTGCGGGGGTCCGCGGGGTACGATGGCCCCGCAGGTGCGGTATCGGCGTGCGGAAAACCGTCCGCCGGCGTAGATCAGTGCCCGATTCAGCGAGTCACCGTCCGGCGCGGCGCCTGCGACCAAGACCGAAGTCCCAACGAGGAGACCACTGCTGTGAAGAGCGCCGTCGAGAATCTGGACCCGACCCGGGTCCGGCTCACCGTCGAGGTTCCCTTCGCCGAGCTCAAGCCCAGCCTCGACGCGGCGTATAAGAAGATCGCCGAGCAGGTGAACGTGCCGGGCTTCCGCAAGGGGAAGGTCCCGCCGCGAGTCATCGATCAGCGGTTCGGCCGTGCCCCGGTGCTTGAGGAGGCCATCAACTCGGCTCTGCCCGACCTCTACGGCAAGGCCGTGAACGAGGCCAAGCTGGAGGTCGTCGGCCGTCCCGACGTCGAGGTCACCGACCTGACCGACGGCGAGGCGCTGAAGTTCACCGCCGAGGTGGACGTGCGCCCCGAGTTCGACCTGCCCGAGTACCAGAGCCTCGAGGTCGAGGTGGACGACGCCGAGGTCGGCGACGAGCAGATCGACGAGCAGCTCGAGTCCCTGCGCAAGCGCTTCGGCTCGCTGGTCGGCGTCGAGCGCGCGATCGAGGACGGCGACTTCGTCAGCCTCGATCTGGTCGCCTCCATCGACGGCGAGATCCTCGAGGACGGCACGGCCTCCGGCGTCTCCTACGAGGTCGGTTCCGGCAACATGGTCGACGGCCTGGACGACGCGATCCTCGGCAAGAACGCGGACGAGGAAGTCGACTTCCGCAGCACCCTGGTCGGCGGCTCGCGCGCGGGTGACGAGGCCGACATCAAGGTCACCATCGGCTCGGTCAAGACCCGCGAGCTGCCCGAGCTGGACGACGACTTCGCCCAGCTGGCGAGCGAGTTCGACACCCTGCCCGAGCTGCGCGAGTCGATCTCCGAGCGGCTGGCCAAGTCCAAGAAGTTCGAGCAGGGCGCGCAGGCCAGGGACCGGGTCCTCGAGGCCGTGCTCGAGCAGCTCGACTTCCCGCTGCCGGCCAAGGCCGTCGAGGCCGAGATCGCCTGGCGCAACGAGCAGCTCGACCAGCAGATCGAGGCCGCCGGGATGACCCGCGACGGCTTCTTCAAGCTGCAGGAGCAGACGCCCGAGGAGTTCGCCGCCGACCTGGACAAGCAGGTGCGCGACGGGATGAAGGCGCAGTTCGTGCTCGACAAGGTGGCCGACGCCGCCGAGCTGTCGGTGAACCAGGGCGAGCTGACCAACCACCTGATCCGCCGGGCCTCCGGCTCCGGCATGAGCCCGGACCAGTTCGCCCAGTCGGTCGTGCAGTCGGGCCAGATCCCGGCTCTGGTCGGCGAGGTGCGCCGCGGCAAGGCCCTGCAGCAGATCCTCGAGTCCGCCGTGGTCAAGGACGTCTCGGGCAACGTGGTGGACCTCACCGAGCTGGCCGAGGCCGAGACCGACGCCTTCGGCCGGGCCGCCGGTGACGAGCACTACGGCCACGCGCACGAGTGAGGCGATAGCAGCGCGGAAGCTCTTTAGTTTCTACGCCTAGAGCGAACAAGTGACCCTAATCCGCTGCCGAATCCCCGGCACGGGTTAGGGTCGTTTTCAATGAGTCGGCAAGCGGCGAGAGCCGTGGGGTGGTACGCCCCGAGCGGAACAAGGTGGACGACGTGACGAATCAGAACTCCGACGCACCCCGGATGGCGGGCCTGGACGGTCCCGGCGGGCTCAACGACCAGGTGTTCAACAGGCTGCTGCGCAACCGGATCGTCTTCCTCGGTCAGCAGGTGGACGACGATATCGCGAACACGCTGTGCGCCCAGCTGCTGCTGCTCAACGCCGAGGACCCGGTCAAGGACATCTGGTTCTACATCAACTCGCCGGGCGGCTCGGTCACCGCGGGCATGGCGATCTACGACACCATGCAGCTGATCAGCAACGACGTGGCGACCGTGGCGATGGGCATGGCGGCCTCGATGGGCCAGTTCCTGCTGAGCGCGGGCACCACGGGCAAGCGTTACGCGCTGCCGAACGCCGAGGTGCTGCTGCACCAGGGCTCGGCGGGCCTGGGCGGCACCGCCTCCGACATCAAGATCCAGGCCGAGCGCCTGCTGCGGATGAAGCGCCGGATGCTCGAGCTGACGGCCCAGCACACGGGCAAGGAAATCGAGCGAATCGAGAAGGACTCGCAGCGCGACAACTGGTTCACCGCCGAGGAGGCCAAGGACTACGGCCTGATCGACGAGATCTTCACCACCTCCGCGCACGCCGCCGCGGTCGAGGCCTGATCCGCCCGCCCAGAGAGTAGAAGGACACCATGTCGAACCACTTCAGCCTGGACGCGCGGCACGACGGTCCGCGCCCCGAGTCCCGCTACATCCTGCCCAGCTTCGTCGAGCGCACCAGCCAGGGCCTGCGCGAGCACAACCCGTACTCGAAGCTGTTCGAGGAGCGGATCATCTTCCTCGGCGTGCAGATCGACGACACCTCGGCGAACGACGTCATGGCCCAGCTGATCACGCTGGAGTCGATGGACCCGGACCGGGACATCACCATGTACATCAACTCGCCCGGCGGCTCGTTCAGCGCGCTCACCGCGATCTACGACACCATGCAGTTCGTGAAGCCGGACATCCAGACCGTGTGCATCGGGCAGGCCGCCTCGGCCGCCGCGGTGCTGCTCGCGGCCGGGACCAAGGGCAAGCGGATGGCGCTGCCGCACTCCAAGATCCTCATCCACCAGCCGTACACCGAGACCGGCCGCGGCGACCTGATCGACCTCGAGATCCAGGCCGCCGAGATCCTGCGCATCCGCGTCACCATGGAGCAGATGCTGGCCCGGCACACCGGCAAGGCCGAGGAGGACGTGCGCCAGGACGTCGAGCGTGACAAGTACCTCACGGCGCAGGAGGCGCTCGAGTACGGAATCGTCGACAGCGTGCTCTCCACCCGCGCCGACGCCCTCGCCAGCGGGGCCTGACGGGTGATCGCCGAGCGGGTTCCGGGCGTGGTCCGGACTCGCTTGGCCCCGCAAGGGCCCGCGAAGCGGTACCTTCAGATAAGCGAGTCATCCACCACACCACTCCGTTAAGGAGAACCACCCCGTGGCACGCATCGGTGAGGGAGATCTGCTCAAGTGCTCTTTCTGCGGGAAGAGCCAGCGGCAGGTCAAGAAGCTGATCGCCGGGCCCGGCGTGTACATCTGCGACGAGTGCATCGACCTGTGCAACGAGATCATCGAGGAGGAGCTCGCCGGAGTGGCCGAGCACCGGTGGTCGGAGCTGCCCAGGCCGCGGGAGATCTGCGAGTTCCTGGACACGTACGTCATCGGCCAGGAGGAGGCCAAGCGCGCGCTCGCGGTGGCGGTGTACAACCACTACAAGCGGATCCAGGCGGGCGACACCAGCCGGTCGAACCGCGACGAGCAGGTGGAGATCGCCAAGAGCAACGTGCTGCTGCTCGGGCCCACCGGCTCCGGTAAGACCTTCCTGGCGCAGAGTCTCGCGCGGATGCTGGACGTGCCCTTCGCCATCGCGGACGCCACGGCGCTGACCGAGGCGGGCTACGTCGGCGAGGATGTGGAGAACATCCTGCTGCGATTGATCCAGGCCGCCGACTTCGACGTGAAGAAGGCGGAGACCGGGATCATCTACATCGACGAGGTCGACAAGATCGGCCGTAAGTCGGAGAACCCCTCGATCACCCGGGACGTGTCCGGCGAGGGCGTGCAGCAGGCACTGCTGAAGATACTGGAGGGCACGATCGCCGCGGTGCCCCCGCAGGGCGGTCGCAAGCATCCGCACCAGGAGTTCATCCAGATCGACACGACGAACATCCTGTTCATCGTGGGCGGGGCATTCTCCGGGCTCGAGCGGATCATCCAGGCGCGGGTCGGCAAGCAGGGCATCGGCTTCGGCGCGCAGCTGCGCAGCCGGGCGGAACTCGACGCCGAGGACGTCTTCGGCGAGGTCATGCCGGAGGACCTGATCAAGTTCGGGATGATCCCGGAGTTCATCGGACGTCTGCCGGTGATCACGCACGTGTGCAACCTGGACTCGGCGGCGCTCCGGCGGATCCTGGTCGAGCCGAAGAACGCCCTGGTCCGGCAGTACCAGCACCTGATGGCGCTGGACGGGGTCGAGCTCGAGTTCTCGGACGACGCGCTGCAGGCGCTGGCCGATCTCGCCATTCTGCGCGGCACCGGCGTGCGCGCGCTGCGCGCGATCATGGAGGAGGTGCTGATGTCGATCATGTACGACGTCCCCTCCCGCCGCGACATCGCCCAGGTGCTGGTCACCGCGGAGACGGTGCGGGAGCGGGCCATGCCGACGCTGATCCCGCGCGACTCGCCGCTGCGCGGCGGGCCGAACCCCCGGCTGCCCCGGGAGAAGTCGGCCTGACCGAGTCGGCCTGACCCGAGTCATACAGAGCCAGTCGGAACGGCGCGGCCCCCGCTCGCCAGGAGCGGGGGCCGCGCCGTCGTTCCGGCCTTGCGTCGTTCTTCGTGGCGGGAGTTGCCGCTCAGCTCTCCGCGGCGGCGCGGATGGCGTCCGCGACCGGGGCCGCGGTGCTCGGCGAGGTGCCGTCGAGGTACTGCAGCGTGCCGAAGCTGGTCTGGTCGTACCAGACGCAGATGGTCACCTTCGTGCCGCTCTCGTCCTTCGTCCCGCAGCTGAGCGAGCCGTCGCTCGCGTTCGTCGACTCCGTCTGCGCGTTGCTCACCCCGGCGCCGGTCATGATCTCGGAGACCACGTCCGCGGCCGAGCCGGAGGAGGTCAGCTGGCTCTGGTCCGAGGCGCTCAGGTCGGACATGGACTGGTCCACCAGGATCGTGGTCACGTTGTTGCCGCCGCCGTCGTTGTACGCGCCGAGCACCGGGTCCGGGTAGAGCTCGGCGTCCGCGGTCAGGCTCGACTTCATCGAGGACACGGCCTGCTTCGCGACGGAATTCGTCAGCAGCGTCAGGCCCTGCGCGCTGGCCGGGGCGCTGAGCTTCGTCGAGTTCGAAGATCCGGTGTTCGTCGAGGTGGCGCCGGCGGTGTCGGTCGGGCTGGACACCACCGAACTGGTGCCGGTCGGCCCGGCCACCGGGTTGTCGTGATGGTTGCCGGTGAGCACCACGGCGGCCGCGATGCCGCCGCCGACCACCACGAGGGCGCCGACCAGGATCGCGACGAAGGTCCCGTTGCCCTTCTTCGCCGGCGGTGCCGGGTACTGCGCGAAGTCCGGCTGCCCGTACTGCGGCGGCCCGTACGGCTGCGGGCCGTAGGGCTGCTGACCCGAGGTCTCGAACGGGTTCGGCTGCGGGGGCTGGCCGTACGGGTTGTTCTGCTGCGGCATCGGCTGCGTGTAGCCCGAGCCGGAGCCGGCCGGCTGTCCCCAGCCCTGCTGCCCCGACTGGTCCTGCGGCCCCTGCTGGGGCTGGCCGCCCTGCTGATAGGGCTGCTGTTGCTGCTGGCCGTACGGGTTGTTCGGATCGTACGGCGGTTGTTGCGGTTCTCCCCACGACATGCGGTAAACCTACCCATTCGTCGGACCGCACGAAGGCGTGTGGGCGTAACGGATACATACCGGTCTGCCGGGCTCCGTACAATCGTCTGCGTGACCGAAACCACTTCCCCGCAGACCCAGGGCAGCCACGCCGCTGCCGCCGCCTTGCCGCCGCAGTACGCGCCGGCCGAGGTAGAGGGGAAGCTGTACGAGCACTGGGTAGGCGCCGGCTACTTCGAGGCCGACGCGAAGAGCGAGAAGCCCCCGCACACCATCGTGATCCCGCCGCCGAACGTGACCAGCGTGCTGCACATCGGCCACGCCCTCGACGTGACCCTGCAGGACTCGATCACCCGCCGCAAGCGGATGCAGGGCTTCGAGGCGCTCTGGCTGCCCGGCACCGACCACGCCGGCATCGCCACCCAGAACGCGGTGGAGAAGCAGCTGGCCAAGGAGGGCCTGTCCCGGCACGACCTGGGCCGCGAGGCCTTCGTCAAGCGCACCTGGGAGTGGAAGGAGGAGAAGGGCAGCGCCATCCTCAACCAGATCCGCAAGCTCGGCGCGAGCGTGGACTGGACCCGGGAGCGCTTCACCTTCGACGCCGGCCTGTCCCGCAGTGTGCTGACGATCTTCAAGCAGCTCTACGACGACGGCCTGATCTACCGGGCCGAGCGGATCATCAACTGGTGCCCGCGCTGCCTCACCGCACTGTCGGACGCCGAGGTCGAGCACCACGACGACGACGGCGAACTGGTGTCGATCCGCTACGGCGAGGGCGAGAACGCCATCGTGGTGGCCACCACCCGGGCCGAGACCATGCTCGGGGACACTGCCGTGGCCGTGCACCCGGAGGACGAGCGTTACCAGCACCTCGTGGGCTCCACCGTGGAGCTGCCGTTCACCGGCCGGCGGATCCCGGTCGTGGCCGACGCGCACGTGGACCCGTCCTTCGGCACCGGCGCGGTGAAGGTGACCCCGGCGCACGACCCGAACGACTTCGAGATCGGGCAGCGGCACGCGCTCGAGAACCTCGTGATCATGGACGAGCGCGGTGTGATCACCGTGCACGGTCCGTTCCTCGGCCTCGACCGCTTCGAGGCGCGCCCGGCCGTGGTCGCGGCGCTGCGCGAAGAGGGCCGGATCGTGGCGGAGAAGCGGCCGTACGTGCACGCGGTGGGCCACTGCTCGCGGTGTGACACGGTGGTCGAGCCGCGGCTGTCGATGCAGTGGTGGGTGAAGGTGGGCCCGCTCGCCGCCGACGCCGCCGCGGCGGTGCGCGACGGCCGGGTGCGGATCCACCCGAAGGAGTTGGAGCCGCGGTACTTCCAGTGGGTGGACAACCTGCGCGACTGGTGCATCTCCCGGCAGCTGTGGTGGGGGCACCGGATCCCGGTCTGGTACGGCCCGAACGGCGAGATCGTGTGCGTCGGCCCGGACGAGGAGGCGCCGGGCACCGAGGCGGAGGGCTGGCGGCAGGACTCGGACGTCCTCGACACCTGGTTCTCCTCGGGACTGTGGCCGTTCTCCACGCTGGGCTGGCCGGACGACACCGAGGATCTGCGCAAGTTCTACCCGACCTCGGTGCTGGTGACCGGCTACGACATCCTGTTCTTCTGGGTCGTGCGGATGATGATGTTCGGCCTGTACGCGATGAAGGACCGCGGGCCGGAGGGCTCGATCCCCTTCCACACCGTGTCGCTGCACGGCCTGGTCCGCGACCAGCTCGGCCGGAAGCTGTCGAAGTCGCTGGGCAACGGCATCGACCCGCTGGAGTGGGTGGAGAAGTACGGCGCGGACGCCACCCGCTTCACTCTCGCCCGCGGCGCCAACCCGGGCGTGGACCTCGCCACCGGCGAGGAGTGGTGCCAGGCCTCGCGGAACTTCTGCAACAAGGTCTGGAACGCGACCCGCTTCGCGCTGATGAACGGCGCGACCGTCGCCGGGCTGCCCGCGAAGGAGCACCTGTCCACGGCGGACCGCTGGATCCTGTCCCGGCTCAGCGCGGTTACCGCCGAGGTGGACGCGCTGATGGAGGACTACCAGCACGCGAAGGCCTGCGAGGCGCTCTTCCACTATGCCTGGGACGAGGTGTTCGACTGGTACGTGGAGCTGGCCAAGGCGCCGCTCGCGGCCGGCGGCCAGGCGGCTGCGTCCACCCGGGCGGTGCTCGGCCACGTGCTGGACGTGACGCTGCGTCTGCTGCACCCGTACGTCCCCTTCGTGACCGAGGAGCTGTGGAAGACGCTCACCGGCGGCGAGTCGATCGTGATCGCGGCCTGGCCGGTCGCGGACGAGGCGCTGCGCGACCCGGCGGCGGAGGCGGAGATCCTGGCGCTGCAGGAGGCGGTGACCGAGGTGCGCCGCTTCCGTTCGGACCAGGGTCTGAACGTGGGTCAGCGGGTGCCCGGCCGACTGGTGCTGCAGGGTTCGCTCGCCGCGCACGAGACCGACCTTCGTTCGCTGGCCCGGCTGACCGAGCCGGAGGGAGGCTTCGCGGCCACCGCGACCCTGCGGACCGCGCTCGCGTCCGTGGAGCTGGACCTGTCCGGCACCATCGACGTGGCCGCCGAGCGGGCCCGTCTGACGAAGGATCAGACGGCCGCGGCCAAGGAGATCGCGCAGGCGAACGCGAAGCTGGGCAACGAGGCCTTCCTGGCGAAGGCCCCGGAGGCGATCGTCGAGAAGATCCGCATCCGGCTGGCGACGGCCGAGGCGGATCTCCAGCGCGTCCAAACCCAGCTCGAGAAGCTTCCGGAAGCCTGAAATACGAAGACCACGAGAACGGTCGCGGACCGTTCTCGTGAATCGCGGTGAACGAACGACCGCCCCCGGCACACCCGTGTGCCGGGGGCGATCGCGTCCACACGGAGTGTGAGCGTTCTGCTTTACCACCCGCCGCGGGCGGTTAAACCTGGCGGACGAGGCGAAGTGGCGCAGGATTTGACCCGGGGCGCCCGCGGTGAGACGCTAGAAGCCCGCGCACCTGCCCATTCGCGCGAGGGACGCCAGTGGAAGCTGTGCCTGTGCGCAGGTAGCACACCCCTCCAGCCCCGCCGCGTGCCCCTTGCCGTGCCCAGGACCCTTCTGGGTTGAGGGCGGCGTGGAACGCAAGCCACCGTGGCGCGAGCCGACGGTGAAAACAATGGCGACACGGCAAACCTGACCGGCCGTGTCGGTCCACTCGACGTGGAGGACCCTGGAATGGCTAAGGCACTACTCGGACACATCGGGGGCACGGACCCGCGGATGCTTGCCGAGGTCCGGAGGCTGCAGCAGCGCGTACGCGACCTGGAGGACGAACTCGGGCGCGCCAAGGCGGAGAACGACGCGCTGGCCGCGGCGGTGCACGGTGATTCCTTCGACCGCGAGCTGCTCGATGCGGTCAAGGACCGGGAGCCGGCGCTCACCTGAGCGGCCGGGGCCCCGGGAATCGGGCGCCGCACCACCGATAACTTCATCACCGGCATACGTCACGGGTGAGACCCGGATGTACGCCTAGAAGAATCGAAGGGACGCCGAGGCGTCCCTTCTGCTCTTCCCGGCATCTCGGCCGGTAGGCTGAGTGGAGTAGTCGGTAAGCCACTGGACAGGAACTCGGGACGACGTGCACCTCAAAAGCATGACCCTGCGCGGCTTCAAGTCCTTCGCCTCGGCCACCACCCTGCGCTTCGAACCCGGCATCACCTGCGTCGTGGGCCCCAACGGCTCCGGCAAGTCGAACGTCGTGGACGCGCTGGCGTGGGTCATGGGTGAGCAGGGCGCGAAGTCGCTGCGCGGCGGCAAGATGGAGGACGTCATCTTCGCGGGCACCGCGGGCCGTGCGCCGCTGGGCCGGGCCGAGGTCAGCCTCACCATCGACAACACCGACGGCGCCCTGCCGATCGACTACACCGAGGTCACCATCTCGCGGATCATGTTCCGCAACGGCGGCTCCGAGTACGCCATCAACGGCGCCCCCTGCCGCCTGCTCGACATCCAGGAACTGCTCTCCGACTCCGGTATCGGCCGCGAGATGCACGTGATCGTCGGCCAGGGCCAGCTCGACGCGGTGCTGCGGGCCGGACCCGAGGAGCGGCGCGCGTTCATCGAGGAGGCCGCGGGCATCCTCAAGCACCGCAAGCGCAAGGAGAAGGCGCTGCGGAAGCTGGACGCGATGCAGGCCAACCTGACCCGGATCACGGACCTGACCACCGAGCTGCGCCGCCAGCTCAAGCCGCTCGGCCGGCAGGCCGAGGTGGCCCGGCGCGCCGTGGCGATCCAGGCCGATCTGCGCGACGCCCGGCTGCGGCTGCTCGCCGATGAGTTCGTCAACCTGAAGCTCGCCTACGAGCAGGAGACCGCCGACGACCAGGCCGTGCGCGCGCGCCGTGCGCAGATCGAGCAGGAGGTCGCGCAGTGCCTGGCGCAGGAGACCGAGCTCGAGCAGTCCGTGCAGGAGCTGGTCCCGCACCTCGCCGCGACGCAGGAGGCCTGGTACCGGCTCTCCTCGCTGCGGGAGCGGCTGCGCGGTACGGGGTCGCTGGCGGGGGAGCGGGTGCGCAACCTCACCCAGTTGGCCCAGGGCGCGCAGACCGAGCGGCAGGGCCGCGATCCCGACGAGATGGAGCGCGAGGCCGAGTACATCCGCGAGCAGGAGGACACGCTCGCCGAGGAGATCGCCGAGGCGCAGGAGGCCCTGGCCGACGCGGTGCGGCGCCGCGGCGAGGCCGAGGCCGCGCACGGCGCTGAGGAGCGCAGGCTCGCCGCGGCGGTGCGTTCGGCCGCGGATCGCCGGGAGAGCCTGGCGAAGCTGGCCGGCCGGGTCGGCGCGGTGCGCTCGAAGCTGACCGCCGCGGACGCGGAGCTCGGCCGGCTGCGTACCGCGCACGAGGAGGCCAGGGCCAGGGCCGCGGGCGTGCAGCAGGAGTATGACGAGCTCAAGGCGCAGGTCGAGGGGATTGAGGACGGCGACGGCCTGGACGCGGAGGTCGAGCAGGCCACGACCACCGTCGCCGAGGCCGAGGACCGGCTGACCGCGCTGCGCGCCGCCGAGCGCGACGCCGAACGCGAGCGCGGCGCGTTCGGCGCCCGGAAGGAAGCCCTCGAACTCGGTCTCAACCGCAAGGACGGCGCGGGCGCGCTGCTCGCGGCGACCGACCGGCTCTCCGGAATGCTCGGCTCCGTCGCCGCGATACTGACGATCGAACAGGGTGCGGAGACGGCCGTGGCCGCCGCCCTCGGCGTCGCCGCGGACGCCGTCGCGGTCGCCTCCTCGGACACCGCGGTCAACGCGATCCGACTGCTCAAGGCCGAGGACCACGGCCGCGCGGCCATACTGATCGGCGGCGCCCACTATCAGGGTGCTGAGCTGCCGGAGCTGCCGCCGTACGCGCGCTACCTCGCCGGCCTCGTCAGCGTGCCGGCGGAGATGAGCGCCTCGGTGCAGCGGCTGCTGCACGGCATGGCCATAGTGGACGATCTCGGCGAGGCCACCCGGCTGCTCGAGGCGCGGCCGGAACTGGTCGCCGTCACCCGCGAGGGCGACGTGCTCGGTCGGCACATCGCGCACGGCGGTTCGTCCAGCGCGCCCTCGCTGCTGGAGATCCAGGCGGCGGTGGACGAGGCCGCGGAGAAGCTGGCCGAGGCCATCGAGCGGGCCAGGCAGCTGCGCGCGGAGCTCGAGGAGGCGACCGAGCGGCAGCGTGCCGCGAAGCAGCACCTTGAGGCGCTCGTCGCCGAACGCCGGGCCGCCGACGCGCAGAAGGCCTCCGTGGCCCAGCAGCTCGGCAGGCTCGGCGGCCAGGCCCGGTCCGCGCTGGCCGAGGTCGAGCGGTACGCCAAGTCCGCCGAGGCCGCGGAACTGGCCAAGGAGAAGGACGAGGGCACCCTCGCCGACCTCGAACTCGAACACGAGGAAGCGGCCGCCGCGGCCGAGACGCTGGCCGAGGACGACGAGAGCTCGACCGAGCAGCGGGACCAGCTCGCCGCCGAGGCCACCGCGGCGCGTGCGGCCGAGATGGAGGCGCGGCTCTCGGTGCGCACCGGCGAGGAGCGGGCCCGGTCGCTGGCCGGCCGTGCCGACGCGCTGGACCGGGGAGCGGCCGCCGAGCGCGAGGCGCGCAACCGGGCCGCGGAACGTCAGGCTGCTGCGAGCGCCCAGGTGCGCGTCGCGCAGGCCGTGGTCTCCGGCGTGAAGCAGACGCTCGCCTGCCTCGAGGTGTCGCTGGCGCAGGCCGCTGCGATGCGTGAGCAGGCGGAGAAGGAGCGGGCCGAGCGGGAGGCGCGACTCGGCCTGCTGCGGACCCGGGGCCGCGAGCTGGCGGGCGAGCTGGACCAGCTGACCGACGCCGCGCACCGGGACGAGGTCGCGCGCGCCGAGAAGCGGATGCGCCTCGAGCAGCTCGAAGAGAAGGCCATGGAGGAGCACGGCATCGAGGTCGAGGCGCTGGTCGCCGAGTACGGCCCCGAGGTGCCGATCCCGGTGGTCGGCGAGGACGGCGAGCCCGGCTTCATCGAGTTCGTCCGCCCCGAGCAGGAGAAGCGGCTGCGCCAGGCCGAGCGCGACTACACCGCGCTGGGCAAGGTCAACCCGCTCGCGCTCGAGGAGTTCGCGGCGATGGAGGAGCGCTACAAGTTCCTCAGCGAGCAGCTCGAGGACCTCAAGAAGACCCGCACCGACCTGCTCCAGGTGGTCAGCGACGTGGACGAGCGGGTCAAGCAGGTCTTCGCCGAGGCCTACGCGGACACCGAGCGCGAGTTCGTCGGCGTGTTCTCCCGGCTGTTCCCCGGCGGCGAGGGGCGGCTGTATCTGACCGACCCGAGCGACATGCTGACCACCGGCATCGAGGTCGAGGCGCGTCCGCCGGGCAAGAAGGTCAAGCGCCTGTCGCTGCTCTCCGGCGGCGAGCGCTCGTTGACCGCGGTCGCGCTGCTGGTGTCGATCTTCAAGGCGCGGCCCTCGCCGTTCTACGTGATGGACGAGGTCGAGGCGGCGCTGGACGACACCAACCTGCAGCGGCTGATCGCCATCATGGAGGAGCTGCGGGAGGCCTCGCAGCTGATCGTGATCACCCATCAGAAGCGCACGATGGAGGTCGCGGACGCGCTCTACGGCGTCTCCATGCGCGGCGACGGCGTGACCACGGTCATCTCGCAGAAGCTGCGGCACGACGACGGTCGCCTGCGCGACCAGGTGCCCGCGCAGGCCATGCCGGTGGACGCCTGAATCTGAGTCTTCCCATCCCCCATCCGCCTCGGTACGCTGCTCCGCATGACTGAGTCGGGTGGGGATGTCGGCCTTGTCAGGGTTCTGCCAGGGGTGGACGCGGGGCTGGTCCGGGGACTGGTGGACGCGCTCGAAGCCGTGGGGACGGCTTGTATCACGTTTGGGGAGCAGTTGGACGCCGGCGGCGTGCACGAGCACGCCTTCGGGAAGCTGATCGACGCCGCGAAGGTGCGCGACGCGTACCACGACCGGCTGCCCGCGACGAAGGTGAACCTGACCGAAGCGCGCGAGGTGGCCGAGGAGTTCCTCGCGGAATTCACGTCGAAGGAGTGACACGGGGAAGCCATGCATTGGACGCACCGATACGACGTCGTGGCAGAGGATCCGTCCTGCTACGACGAGCACGCGCCTGAGCCGGTGAACGAAGAGGCGCTCGCGGCGTTCGGCCGCAAGCATCTTTCGCACGGCTTTCTAGATCACTGGCACATGCCGGCGATTCCGATACCCGGTCTGAGCACGCTGGAGAAGAAGCTTGTCTTCTTCCTGTGTGACCTTACGGGCGCACCGAATCCGTTCCACGCGCTGGAGCGGATGACCGGCGACTGCGTGGAGCTGCAGCGCGTCGAGAAGATCTGGGAAGCCGGATACCAGGACCTCAACGCGAAGATAGTCGCGCTGCGGGCGGGCGCCGACGCGCTGACTCCCGAGTGGGACGGCCCCGAGGCCGACCGCTTCGAGCCCGCGCTGGCCGTCTACCTGGACGAGCTCGACGCGCTGGCCGGCTGCATACGCACGACGGCGGAGTGCGTGCGCGCGGTCCGCAGCGAGGCGCAGCTGGCCGAGGGCACGATCCAGATGCTGATCAACATTCTGATCGGCTCGCTCGGCGGAATGCTGGTGGCGGAGTTCATCACCGCGGGCACGGTCACCCCGGTCGCCGCCGCGCAGGCCCAGGTCGAGCTGGCGTACGTCGCCAAGAAGATCGCGTTCCTCGGCGGCAAGCTGAACATGGTCCAGTCGGATATCACGAAGATCCTCGACGCCGTGCGCGGTTTCAAGCGGCTCGAGGCGATGCGCTTCATTTTCGATTTGGCCGCGATCGAATAGCCTGCGGTCGGGGCTACCCGTCCGCTACCTGACAGAATAGACATCATGTTGACCGTGATCCTCGGCGTGATCGCCGGAGTACTGTTCGCGAGCCTGGTGGCCGCGCTCGTCGTGCGCGGGGGGAAAAAGCGCGCCGCGCGGGTGCTTCCGCCCGACGAACGGCGTTCCCCCGACGACCTGCGGCTCAAGCTCGGCGAGGATGCGACGCCGGAGAACGGCTCCGCCGGGGCGCTGGTCGAGGCGGCTGACCAGATCACCGTCGACGTCGAGCAGGCCGAGAAGCCGCGGATAGTCCTTGAGGCGCCCGAGCCGACGGCCGGCCGGCTGGTCCGGCTGCGCTCCCGGCTGGCCCGCTCGAACGGCGCCGTGGGCAAGGGCCTGCTGTCGCTGCTGTCCCGGGACAAGCTGGACGAGGACACCTGGGAGGAGATCGAGGAGGTCCTGCTCACCAGCGACCTCGGCATCGGCCCGACCCAGGAGCTCGTCGAGGCGCTGCGCACCCGGACCCGCGTGCTCGGCACGCGCACCCCCGAGGAGGTGCGCGAGCTGCTGAGGGAGGAGCTGCTCAAGCTGGTCGACCCGAGCATGGACCGCACGGTGCGCTCGCTGCGCGAGGACGGCGAGGGACCGGCCGTGGTGCTCGTGGCCGGCGTCAACGGCGTCGGCAAGACCACGACCACCGGCAAGCTGGCCCGGGTGCTGATCGCCGACGGCCGGACCGTCGTGCTCGGCGCCGCCGACACCTTCCGCGCGGCCGCCGCCGACCAGCTCGAGACCTGGGGCGACCGCGTCGGCGCCATCACCATCCGCGGTGCCGAGGGCGCCGACCCCGCATCGGTCGCCTTCGAGGCCGTGCGCCGGGCCAAGGAACTCGGCGTGGACACCGCGCTGATCGACACCGCTGGACGGCTGCACACCAAGACCGGCCTGATGGACGAGCTCGGCAAGGTCAAGCGCGTCGTCGAGAAGCAGGGACCGGTCGACGAGGTGCTGCTCGTCCTCGACGCGACCACTGGCCAGAACGGCCTCGTCCAGGCGCGCGTCTTCCGCGAGGTCGTGGACATCACCGGCATCGCCCTGACCAAGCTCGACGGCACCGCCAAGGGTGGCATCGTCATCGCCGTCCAACGCGAGCTCGGCGTCCCGGTCAAGCTGGTCGGGCTCGGCGAGGGCGCCGACGACCTCGCGCCCTTCGACCCGGTCGCCTTCGTGGACGCGCTGGTCGGCAGCTGACGGATCACCAGAAGCGAAGGCCGCGGACGAGATTCGTTCCGTGGCCCTTTGCGCAGTGCCTCTCGATGCCGCTCAGTGCCGCTGCGGGAGGCGGCAGCTGGCGATGCCGCCGAGGACGACGTGGGCTGCGGGGAGTTCGGGCGGCGTGCCGACGGTCCCCGGTTCGCGCAGCCAGCGGGCGCGGCTGTACGGCGAGCCGGGCAACTCCACGAGATCGCCGCGATGCAGTACGCGGAGACGGCAGCTCTCGCCGAGCAGCGTCGGCACCGAGCCGAGGGTCGCGCACTGCACGAGGAAGCCGATGCGGTCGGTCGCCGGGGCCCAGAGCACCGGCCCCACCGGCACGCCGAGGCGTTCCAGGCGCAGCAGGGCGGCCCGGCCCGAGGACGCGTCCGCCTCCACGACGTCGAAGGCCTCGCCGCTGACCGCGTGCACGGCGGCGCTCGGCAGCATCGACCAGAGCGCCTGCGCCCGCTCGGGATCGGTGGTCGGCGTCGTCGAACCGGTCGTCACCGGCCAGCCGTAGGAGGCATAGCGCACGGCACACTGACGCGCCGTCGCCCGCGAAGTTCCCTGCGCCGGGCGGCGCACCTGCCGTGGCAGTAAGCCGAGGCTCGGCCCACGCATCACACGCCCCACAAAGTCTTGTCTTCCATCTTCGGCCGGTGCTTACACACGGCCGGGTACGCCGTTTTCCGCGTCGGTCCAGGTTGATCAGGGTACAGCCGCCTCCCCGTGGCGGCCGACGTAAACGCTAGCCATCCCGCGCGGCGAACGTGGGATGTCGCGGGTGGCGAATCCTGGCGCATTCCGGCAAACGCCTGCGGGACTCAGCTCCAAGGCGTTACCGTCGCCTCACCATGAGCGACCTGGCAACCACGGCGGCGATCCATCGTGCCTGAACGCGTACCCAACGCCCTGTTCGCCTCTTGGTTCCAGCGCAGCGGCTGGTCCAAGGGCGAAGTCGCCCGCATGGTCAACCGCAGGGCCCGGGATCTCGGCGCGACACATGTGGCCACCGACACCTCGCGGGTGCGTCGGTGGTTGGACGGTGAGCAGCCGCGCGACCCGATCCCGCGCATCCTCACCGAGCTGTTCAGCGAGCGCTTCGGCTGCGTGGTCACGCTCAGCGACCTGGGCCTGCGCGAGCCGTCGAGCCCGATCGCCGGGACACTCGCCGACCTGCCCTGGGGCCCGGAGCGCACCGCCGAACTGCTGGCGGAGTTCTGTCGCAGCGATCTGCTGCTCGGGCCGAATCCGGCGCGCCGGGTCGGCGACGGCGCGCCGCCGCTGGCCGCGGGGACCGCGCTGATCGAGCCGGTGAAACGCTGGCTGCTGCCCTACGTGCCGGCGCCGCTGCGCTCCCTCGAATCGCTGGATCCGCTGACCGCGAACGGCCAGAGCCCGGTGCAGCCGCAGCGCGGCCGTCCGGGTCGGGCCGCGGTGCTGGCCGACCAGCTCGAGGAGACGCTGCGGGTCTTCCGCGACTGGGAGGCGGCGATCGGCGGCGGGATCCGGCGCTCCGCCGTGACCGGCCAGCTGTACGAGGTGGCCGAGCTGATCCGGCACAGCCCGGAGCCCGCGCATCCGCGGATCTTCCGCATCGCCGCGCTCTACTGCCTGCTCGCGGGCGAGATGGCGCTGGACAGCGGGCTGCAGGCGGCGGCCCAGCGGTACCTCGTCCTCGGGCTGCACGCGGCGAAGGAGAGCTCGGACCGCAACACGATCGCCGTGATCCTGGCCGCGACGGCCCGTCAGCTGGTGGGTCTGAACCGGGCGCAGGACGCGCTGGACCTGCTGGCCGTCGGACGCTCGGCCACCCGCGGCGACCTCGACCCGCTGGCCGCCGCGTTCGTGGACCTCGTCGAGGCCCGCGGCTACGGCGCGCTCGGCCGGATCGATCCGGCCCGGCTGGCCCTGGAGCGTGCGCGGACCCTGCACGCCAAGGGCTGGGCCGCCGAGTACGGCCCGGGCTCGACGCCGCTGAGCAACGCCAGCCACCCGTGGCCGCCCACGTTCACCCCGGCGGCCGTCCGGCTGGAGACCGCCCGGGCGCTGCGCGACCTGGCCGCGCGCCTGCCGCAGCTGACCGGCGAGGCCGCCGCGGAGTTCGACGCCTCGGCCGGGCTCTACGAGCGGGACTTCCCGCGGCAGCTGCGCGGCAGGGTGGAGGCGCTGACGGGTTCCGCCGAGGCGCACGCCGTGCTCGGCCACCGCGCCGCCGCGGTCGCCGCGCTGCGCACCGCCGGCGGGCTCGCCGTGCGGATCCGGTCACGGCTGGCCGAGGAGCGGCTGCGCGAGGCCGCCTGCCGGGTGCGCGCGGCCTTCCCCGAGGAGCGCGAGCCGGGCGACGGCGCGTCCCCGGCCCCATCGTTCACACATACGTAACCTTCTTGCCGATTCCGTCACGGCCGGGAAACAACGCACGCGGCGCCCGGTAACGGTGCGCCGCAATCGTGTTGCACCATCGCACCACTCTCCGGACCTTGACGAATTCGCGCCAACCGAAGGAAACGTGAACCATGCCAACACTGGACAGCGGCAACACCGCCTGGGTGCTCGCCAGCTCAGCGCTGGTCCTGCTCATGACGCCGGGCCTGGCGTTCTTCTACGGCGGCATGGTCCGCGCGAAGAGCGTACTGAACATGCTCATGATGAACTTCATCTGTATAGCCGTGGTCACCGTGGCCTGGGTGCTGTACGGATGGTCGGTATCGTTCGGTAACGCGAACGACGCGAACGGCAACGGTTTCTGGGGCACCCTCACCCAGTGGGGGATGCAGAGCATCAACACCGGCATCTCCAGCGGCAGCCACGCGACGATCTACGGCACCACCGGTGTGCCGATCTTCGCGGTCGCCTGCTTCCAGCTGATGTTCGCCATCATCACCCCCGCGCTGATCTCCGGCGCGATCGCGGACCGCACGAAGTTCGTCGGCTGGAGCATCTACGTGCTCGCGTGGGTGACCGTCATCTACTTCCCGGTCGCGCACTGGGTCTTCTCGCCGAACGGCTTCATCAACGCCAAGCTGCACGTGATGGACTTCGCCGGTGGTACGGCGGTCCATATCAACGCGGGTGCCGGAGCACTGGCCTGCGCGTTGGTGCTCGGCAAGCGGATCGGCTTCAAGAAGGACCCGATGCGTCCGCACAACGTGCCGTTCGTGATGCTCGGCGCGGCACTGCTGTGGTTCGGCTGGTTCGGCTTCAACGCCGGTTCGGCGCTGACCGCCGGCGGCCAGGCCTCGGTCGTGTTCATGAACACCCAGGTCGCCACCTGTACCGCGGTCATCGGCTGGCTGGTCGCCGAGAAGATCCAGCACGGCAAGTTCACCACCGTGGGCGCCGCCTCAGGTGCCGTCGCCGGTCTGGTCGCGATCACCCCGGCCTGTGCCTCGGTCTCCCCGATCGGCGCGATCTTCGTCGGCCTGATCCCCGGCTTCGTGTGCTGCTACGCGGTGAACCTGAAGAACCGCTTCGACTTCGACGACTCGCTCGACGTGGTCGGCGTGCACCTGGTCGGCGGTATCCTCGGCACCCTGCTGATCGGCTTCTTCGCCGCGCCGAACGAGGTCTCCGGCTTCACCAACGGCGCCAAGGCGGGCCTGTTCTACGGCGGCGGCATCGACCAGCTGCTCGCGCAGTCCGAGGGCGCGGGCATCGTGTTCGCCTACTCCTTCGTGGTCTCCTTCATCCTGGCTAAGATCGTCAACGCGACCGTCGGCCTCCGGGTCAGCGCCGAGGACGAGATCGCCGGCGTGGACCAGACCGAGCACGCGGAGACCGCCTACGACTGGGGCGGCCTGTCCGGAACCCTGCACCGCGCCGCGGTCAGCGTGGCCGCGGCGACCGCCACCTCCAATGGGTCGACCCCGGCGGGGGAATCCGACGAGGAGAAGGTCACCGTCTGATGAAGCTCATTACCGCAGTCGTCAAGCCGTACAAGCTGGACGAGGTGAAGACCGCGCTGCAGGCCTTCGGGGTGCACGGTCTGACCGTCAACGAGGCCTCGGGCTATGGCCGGCAGCGCGGGCACACGGAGGTCTACCGCGGTGCCGAGTACACCGTGGACCTGGTGCCTAAGGTCCGGATCGAGCTGCTCGCCGAGGACCACGACGTCGAGGACCTGCTCAACGTGATCGCCAAGGCGGCGCAGACCGGCAAGATCGGCGACGGCAAGATCTGGGTCACCCCGGTCGAGACCGTCGTCCGGGTCCGCACCGGGGAGCGCGGGGCCGAGGCGCTGTAAGCCCTCTGCTTCGTGGAGTCTCGGTAACGCCACCGAAGTGAACGACGAAGTCCGGCCGGCCAGCCGGGATCTCGAAGGGGAGCACGTTTTGCGATTCGCACAGGGACGCGAGGCGCGATCCGACGAGATGGACGCTTGGCTGGCCGGGCTTCTCGGCGACGTCGAGGGAGCCGCCCTGGTGGCGGTCGGCGGCTACGGCCGTCGACAGCTGAGCCCGGGCAGCGACCTCGACGTCGTGCTGCTGCACGACGGTTCACGGGACGCCGCGGCCATCGCCGAACTCGCCGACTCGATCTGGTACCCGATCTGGGACGCGAAGGTGAAGCTCGACCACTCCGTGCGCACGGTCGCCGAGGCGCGGTCGGTGGCGCAGGAGGATCTGGCCGTCGTGCTCGGCCTGCTGACGGCGCGTCACGTGGCCGGGGCCGCGGAGCTCACCGAGGCGCTGCGCTCGCTGGTGCTGGCGGATTGGCGCAAGCAGGCGCCGCGTCGGCTGCCGGAGCTGAAGGCGCTGCGCGAGGAGCGCCGCGAGCGGCACGGGGAGCTGGCCTACCTGCTGGAGGGGGACCTCAAGGAGTGCGCGGGCGGCCTGCGTGACGCGGACAGCCTGCGGGCGATCGCGGCGAGCTGGATCGCGGACGTGCCGCACGGCGCCCCCGAGGCCGCGCAGGGCTTCCTGCTGGACGTCCGCTGGGTGCTGCACACGCGCACCGGCCGGGCCGCGGACCGGATCCTGCTGCAGGAGCAGGACGAACTGGCCGCCGAGCTCGAATTCGAGAGCGCCGACGAGCTGATGCGGGCGGTCAGCGACGCGGCACGGACCATCGACTACGCCTGCGACGTCGCCTGGCGCCGCGTCGATCAGGCGCTCGCCACGCGGAACAGGTCGAGCGGCATCAGCGGGCTGCTGCGCCGCGGCGGCAACAGCGCTCCGCCGCGCGAGCCGCTGGCCGACGGCGTCGTCAAGGCCGAGGGCGAGGCGGCCCTGGCGCTCGCCGCCGACCCGAACGATCCGGTGCTGCCGCTGCGCATCGCGTCCGCCGCCGCGCGGGCCGGACTGCCGATCTCACCCGCGTCCCTCGAACGGCTGGCCGCGTCCCCGGCCGTGCTGCCCGAACCGTGGCCGGAACCCGCGCGCGCCGAACTGCTACGCCTGCTCGGCGCCGGACCCGGCCTGATCCCGGTCTGGGAGGCCCTGGATCGCACCGGGCTCCTCGTGCGGCTGCTGCCCGAATGGGAACGCATCAGGTCCCTGCCGCAGCGCAACGCCCTGCACGTACACACCGTGGACCGGCACATCGTGCAGACGGTCGTGCACGCCGCCGAGCGCACCCGTCGCGTGGACCGGGCGGACCTGCTGCTGGCGGCCGCGCTGTGCCACGACCTCGGCAAGGGGCTTCCCGGCGACCACTGCCAGACCGGAGCCGACATCGTCGCGAAGCTGGGCGTGCGCCTCGGCTTCCCGGCCCACGACGTCGCCACGCTCATCGCGCTGACGCGGCATCACCTGCTCTTCGCCGAACTCGCCGTGCACCGCGACCCGACCGACCCGGCCACGCTGGCGCCGCTGTTGGCCGCCGCGGGGGAGTCGGGCACCGGCCCGGGGGACTTCGTCGTGCTGCTGCACCTGCTGACGGAGGCGGACTCCCAGGCCACCGGGCCGGCCGTGTGGTCCACGTGGCGCGCGTCGCTGTACCGCGAACTCGGCCTGCGCGCGCAGGCCGTGCTGGCGGGGGAGGACCAGCCGAGCACGCAGACCGCCGGGCACGAGGAAGCCGATCAGACACTGGCCGGCCAGGCCGCGATCGCCCCGGACGGGATCGCCGTGCAGGCCGTGGCGCCGGGCAGTGCCGGAATCGGCCGCATCGACGTCGCGATCCCGGACCAGGTCGGCGCGCTCGCACTGGTCGCGGGCGTGCTGACGCTGCGTCACGTGCGGGTGCTGGCCGCCGAGCTGAGCTCGGCCAAGGCGGGTGCGGCCACGTATGCCGTGCAGCGGTGGACGGTCGCGGCCGAGTACGGCGAGCTGCCGGACCTGGTACGGCTGCGGACGGATCTGCGCGGCGCGCGGGCCGGGACGCTCAAGATCGCCGAACGGCTGGCCACCCGGGACCAGGAGCGCGCCGGGCAGCGCAGGCAGCGCCCCGCCACCCCGCCGGCCACCGTGCGCCTGCTGCCGAGCGCGTCGGAGACGGCGACCGTGCTCGAGGTCCGTGCCGAGGACACCCCCGGCCTGCTGCACCGGATCGGCGCGGCGATCGCCGGAACCGGCGCCGACATCGAGCGGGCCCGGATCGCCACGCTCGGTCCACAGGCTGTGGACGTGTTCTATCTGACCTTCGGCGTCGGCTCGGAGACGGCCGTCGGCAGCGCGGCGGCCGAGGAGCTGGTGGCGGAGGTGAGGGCCGCGCTCAACTGACAGTTCGCCCGGAAGTCACCTCGCATTTCTCCGCGCGGTAACGGCTCAGGACACCCTCCGCGACTAACGTCCGGGGCATGACTACCCATCACGCCGAAGGCGAGGGCAAGCTGCCGCTCTCGCGTCGTTCCGCGCTGCGCGCCGCCGCCGTCACCGGCACGCTGGCCGCCGCGCCCGTGATCCTCTTCGACTCGGAGGCCTTCGCCGCAGTGTCTTCCACCTCGTCCGCCAAGGTCGCCGCGTCCCCGAGCCCCTCCCCGCTGCTGTGGAAGCAGCCCGAGCGCCTCGGAGCGCCGCCGAACTCCGGTCTGCACCTGACCTTCGGCGACGACCCGGCCCGCGAGATGACCGTGTCCTGGAGCACCGCCACTTCCGTCGCCAATCCGCGGGTGCGCTTCGGCACGCCCGACGGCGGCTTCGGCAACGAGGTGCGCGCCGAGACCGTGACCTACGTGGACGGCGACTCGAAGATCGAGTGCTACATCCACCACGCCAAGCTCGCCGGGCTGCACCCGAACACGACCTACATCTACGCCGCGCTGGCCGACGGCGTCCTGCCGGATGCCGGGAGCTTCGAGACCGCGCCGGTCGGCCGCAACCCGTTCACCTTCACCAGCTTCGGCGACCAGTGCGTGCCGACCTCGAGCTGGGGCGCGAGCGGCACCTCGTACGCCGCGGAGCTCACCACGCTCGCCGCGCCGTCCGCAGGTGACATCGTCGGCGCGATCGAGCAGGTGCGTCCGCTGTTCCACCTCATCAACGGCGACCTGAGCTACGCGAACCTGTCCGTGGACCGGGTGCGCACCTGGAACGACTTCTTCACCAACAACGAGCGCTCGGCGCGCAAGCGGCCGTGGATGCCGGCCCCCGGCAACCACGAGAACGAACTGGGCAACGGCGCGATCGGCTACGACTCGTTCCGCACCCGCTTCTCGGTGCCCAGCAACGGCTCCGCGGACTACGAGGGGCTCTGGTACGCCTTCACCGTCGGCAGCGTGCGCGTGATCATCGTCGCGAACGACGAAGTGGCCCTGCAGGACGCGGGCGACAGCTACGTCAACGGCTACAGCGACGGCCGGCAGAAGGCCTGGCTGACCCGGCAGCTCGCGGCGGCGCGCAAGTCCAGGGAGATCGACTGGATCGTCGTCTGCATGCACCAGGTGATCATCAGCTCCTGCAACGCGAACGGCGCGGACCTGGGTATCCGGGAGAGCTGGGGCCCGTTGTTCGACGAGTACGAAGTCGACCTGGTCGTGTGCGGCCACGAGCACGACTACGAGCGCTCCTACGCGCTCCGGGGCACCGTCGCCGGCTCCGAGACGCTGACGCCGAACCCGGTATCGACCGAGGCCGCGAACATCGACACCAGCCAAGGCACCGTGCACATGGTGCTCGGCGGCGGCGGCAACTCCTCGAAGAGCAACACCGAGTTCTTCACCAACGGCCAGGCGAAGGTCATCACCGCGGTCAGCGGACCGGTCAGCACCGGCAAGCGCACGCCGACCTACGTGATGGAGGACGCCGTCTGGTCGGCCTTCCGCGACGAGGAGCACCCCTACGGCTTCGCCTCGTTCGACGTGGACCCCGGCTCCAAGCCCGGCGGAACGACCAGCATCCGGGTCACCTACTACAACGTGCTCCAGCCCTACGGCACGATGCAGAAGCTGGAGAGCTTCACCCTGTATCGCCGTCGTTCCGACGGCTGATCCTCGGAATCTTTATGCGGAACTCCGCATGATATTCCACGTGGAACATCATGCGGAGCTCCGTGCGTCAGAACAGTCAGAACAGCGCGCCGGGCACGTCCGGCATCTCCGCGAACCCCGGGACTGCCGCCTCGTCAGCCCCCGGACGCTGCCGCACCGGCCAGCCCGGCTCGGCCACATAGGCCTCGCCGCGGCGCAGCCGGTATGCCGCGAAGTCCTCCTCGGACGCGGCCTTCCACTGCTCCTGCTGCCGGTGCAGTTCCAGCGGGGTGGCCTCGCCCACCTCCGGATAGCGCTCGGCCAGCGCCTTCGCCACCTCCAGCGCGGCGATCGCGTCCACCGCCGCGTCGTGCGCCCCCTCGATCCGCACGCCGTAGTGCGCGCACTGCGACTCCAGGTTCCGCTTGCCCTTGCGGAAGCGGTCCACCGCCTTGTCGATCACCAGCGGGTCGATCACCGGCTCGATCCGGCCCGCGCGCGCCACCAGCGGGCGCAGGCCGTGCCGCTCGAGCTCCACCTCGAGCAGCGTCAGGTCGTACGGCGCGTTGAACACGATGAGGGGCAGCCCGGCGGACAGGTGCGCGGCGAGCAGTTCGGCGATCCGGTCCAGCGCCTCGGCCGGATCCGTGCCGTGCTCGCGGACCTGCTCGTCGGTGATGCCGTGCACGGCCGTGGTCTCCGGCGGGATCGGGACGCCCGGATCCACCAGGAAGTCGTACCGCCGCCCGTCGCTGGTCACGAAGGCCGCCGAGACCAGCCGCGCGGTCAGCGGGTCGCGGCCGGTGGTCTCGCAGTCGTAGGAGCCGAGCACGCCGGTGTGCCAGCCGGGCACGGGCGCGGGCAGGCAGTTCGGGTGGTAGACGACCCAGGCGCCCTGCTCCTTGCGCAGCTCGCCCTCCTCGGCGAGCACCTGGGTCCCGCAGGTCTTGCACGAACCGGGGAAACGGTTGGTAGCCATCCGCCGAACCGACCCTTCCTGTTGACTGCATCTCACGATAGGCGAGCCCGCCGACATCACTCGTGCAGCGGCTACCCTGGACGGGAGAACAGCATTCCACTCCACTCACCGAGGACTGACGCCGCCGTGTTCGACACGCTTTCCGACCGCCTCGCGGCGACCTTCAAATCCCTGCGGGGCAAGGGCCGGCTCTCCGAGGAGGACATCGACGCCACCTGCCGGGAGATCCGGATCGCGCTGCTCGAGGCGGACGTCGCGCTGGCCGCGGTGCGGCCCTTCATCGCGGCGGTCAAGGAGCGCGCGCTCGGCGCCGAGGTCTCCCAGGCGCTGAACCCGGCCCAGCAGGTCATCAAGATCGTCAACGAGGAGCTCGTCAAGATCCTCGGGGGCGAGACCCGCCGGCTGCGCTTCGCGAAGCAGCCGCCGACCGTCATCATGCTGGCCGGCCTGCAGGGATCCGGAAAGACGACGCTCGCCGGCAAGCTCGGCCGCTGGCTCAAGTCCAACGGGCACGCCCCGGTGCTGGTCGCCGCGGACCTGCAGCGGCCCAACGCGGTGACCCAGCTGCAGGTCGTCGGCGAGCGCGCGGGCGTGCCGGTCTACGCCCCGGAGCCCGGCAACGGCGTCGGCGACCCGGTGAAGGTGGCCAAGGACTCGATCGAGTTCGCCCGCGCCAAGGCGCACGACGTGGTCGTCGTCGACACCGCCGGCCGGCTGGGCATCGACGACGAGCTGATGCGGCAGGCCGCGAACATCCGCGACGCGGTCAACCCGCAGGAGATCCTGTTCGTCCTCGACGCGATGATCGGCCAGGACGCGGTCACCACCGCGCAGGCCTTCCTGGACGGCGTCGGCTTCGACGGCGTGGTGCTGACCAAGCTCGACGGCGACGCGCGCGGCGGCGCGGCGCTGTCCGTGGCCCAGCTGACCGGCCGTCAGGTGATGTTCGCGTCCAACGGCGAGAAGCTGGACGACTTCGACGTCTTCCACCCGGACCGGATGGCCTCGCGCATCCTCGGCATGGGCGACATGCTCAGCCTGATCGAGCAGGCCGAGAAGGCCTTCGACGCCGATCAGGCCGAGGAGATGGCCCGCAAGCTGATGGGCGGGGACACCTTCACGCTGGACGACTTCCTGGCCCAGATGGAGCAGATCCGCAAGATGGGATCGCTCTCCAAGATCATGGGCATGCTGCCCGGCATGGGCGAGATGAAGCAGCAGCTCAACCAGGTCGACGACAAGGAGATCGACCGGGTCCAGGCGATCATCCGCTCGATGACCCCGCAGGAGCGGCGCGAGCCGAAGGTCATCAACGGCTCCCGGCGCGCGCGCATCGCCAAGGGGTCCGGCGTGCACGTCTCGGCGGTCAACAACCTGCTCGAGCGCTTCGCCGAGGCGCAGAAGATGATGAAGTCGATGGGCCGCGGCGGCGTCCCCGGACTGCCCGGGATGCCCGGCTTCGGCGCCGGCAACGGCCGCCGGATGAGCGCCAAGGCCAAGGCGAACGCGCAGGCCCAGCGGCAGAAGAACAAGTCCCGCTCCGGCAACCCGGCCAAGCGCAAGGCGGACGAGGCGGCGAAGGCGGAGCGCGCCGCGGCGGCGGCGAACGGCGCCCCGGCGGTACCGCAGAACTTCGAACTGCCGGACGAGTTCAAGAAGATGCTGGGCTGAGGTTTGCCGTCCGCCGACGCGGTCGGAGCAGCGGTTGGGCTCTGGCATAATGGGACGCTGAGCACTCGGCCTCGGCGGCCCCTCTCTCCGCCGGACGCCGCGTCCTTCGGATAGGCGAAGCGGAGCAATCCCCACGCGCCGTTCCCGCCCGTCCACCCGAAGAAGAATTCAGGAGATTCCACTCCCGTGGCAGTCAAGATCAAGCTGAAGCGCCTGGGCAAGATCCGCAACCCCCAGTACCGCATCGTCGTCGCCGACGCCCGCACCAAGCGGGACGGTCGCGCGATCGAGGAGATCGGCAAGTACCACCCGAAGGAGGACCCGTCCTTCATCGAGGTCGACAGCGAGCGCGCGCAGCACTGGCTGAAGGTCGGCGCCCAGCCGACCGAGGCCGTCGTGGCCATCTTCAAGGTCTCCGGCGACTGGCAGCAGTTCAAGGGCCTGCCCGCCCCGGCGCCGATGAGGGTCGCCGCCCCCAAGGCGGACAAGAAGGCGCTGTTCGAGGCCGCCGCCAAGGAGGCCGAGTCCGAGCCGAAGCCGGCCGCGACGCCGAGGAAGAAGGCCGACAAGAAGGCCGAGGCGCCCAAGGCTGACGCGCCCAAGGCTGACGCGCCCAAGGTCGAGGCGCCCAAGGCCGAGGAGTCCGCCGCGACCGCGGAGACCCCGGCAGCCGCTCCGGCCGAGGCCTGAGGCCCATGCTCGAAGAGGCCCTCGAACACCTGGTGAAGGGCATCGTCGAACACCCCGACGAGGTCACCGTCCGCGATCGCACGCTGCGTCGCGGCCGGATCCTCGAGGTGCGCGTGCACCCCGACGACCTCGGCAAGGTGATCGGTCGTCAGGGACGCACCGCGAACGCGCTGCGCACTGTCGTTCATGCCCTCGGGGGCCGCGCCGTGCGCATCGACCTCGTCGAAGCGCCCGGTCTGCGTTGAGCCTGAAGTATGGGCACTGAGCAACGAGACGACGAGCCGCAGGAAGCCCTGCGGCTCGTCGTCGGCCGTATCGGCAGGGCGCACGGGGTCAAGGGCGAGGCCACTATCGAGGTCCGCACCGACGACCCGGAGCTGCGGTTCGCGCCCGGCGCCGTGCTGCTGACGGACCCGCCGGAGCGCGGCCCGCTGACCGTCCGCTCCGGGCGGGTGCAGGGCGGTCGCCTCGTACTCTCCTTCGAGGGGGCGTCGGACCGCACCGCCGTCGAGCGGCTGCGCAACACGATGCTCCTCGCCGACGTCGATCCGACCGAGCTGCCCGACGACCCGGACGAGTACTACGACCACCAGCTCGAGGGCCTGACGGTGCGTTCGGTGGACGGCGTCGAGCTCGGCGTCGTGGACCAGATGGTGCACGGCCCCGCGCAGGACCTGTTCGCCGTCCGCCGGCCCGACGGCGGCGAGTTCCTGCTGCCGTTCATCGCCGAGTTCGTGCCCGAGGTCGACCTGGAGGGCGGCGTGCTGGTCGTCGACCCGCCCGAGGGCCTGCTCTCGCTCTAGAAGGCGGCTCTATCCATGCGCATCGACGTCATCACCATCTTCCCGGAGTACCTCGAACCGCTCCGGGTCTCGCTGCTCGGCAAGGCCGCCGACAAGGGCCTGCTGGAAATCAACACGCACGACCTGCGGCAGTGGACCTACGACGTGCACCGCACCGTCGACGACACCCCGTACGGCGGCGGCCCCGGCATGGTCATGAAGGCCGAGCCCTGGGCGCAGGCGCTGGAGGCCGTCGCGGGTCCCGAGGACGCGCCGCGGCGGCCCACGCTCGTCGTGCCGACTCCCAGCGGACGCCCGTTCACGCAGGCCAAGGCCGCCGAACTCGCCGAACGCGAACACCTCGTCTTCGCCTGCGGGCGCTACGAGGGCATCGACCGCCGGCTGATCGACGCGGCCGCCGAGACCATGCCCGTCGAGGAACTCTCCATCGGCGACTACGTGCTGGCCGGCGGAGAGGCCGCGGTCCTGGTGATCGTCGAGGCCGTCGCGCGGCTGCTGCCCGGAGTCCTCGGCAACGCGGAGTCCGCGCGGGACGACTCGTTCGCCGCCGCCCTGAGCGGGCTGCTCGAAGGCCCGGTCTACACCAAGCCCGCCGAGTGGCGCGGCCGGGCCGTCCCGCCGGTCCTGGTCTCCGGCAACCACGGCGCCATCGCGCGCTGGCGGCGGGACCAGGCCTTCGCCCGCACGGCGGCCAACCGCCCGGACCTGCTCGCGGAGCTCGACCCGCGGACCCTGGACAAGAAGGACCGGGCCGCGCTCGCCGACCTCGGATTTCCGGATTCGCCGCCCGCCGTGCGAGACTGACTTTTCGGCGTGCCGCCCAGCCGTGTGCCTGCCCCTGCCACAGGGGGAGCGGGCGCGTCCGGAGTGCGGCAGCCTCGTCACCCCGAAGAATTGAGCCGTGCGTGACCTGTGGCACGTGCGAGGAGAAAACCATGAACAAGCTCGCTGAGCTCGACGCCAAGTCGCTGCGCTCGGACCTCCCGGCGTTCCGCCCCGGCGACACCGTGAACGTCCACGTAAAGGTCATCGAGGGCAACCGCTCCCGTGTCCAGCAGTTCAAGGGCGTCGTCATCCGCCGCCAGGGCGACGGCGTGCGCGAGACCTTCACCGTCCGCAAGATCAGCTTCGGCGTCGGCGTCGAGCGCACCTTCCCGGTGCACTCGCCGATCTTCGAGAAGCTCGAGGTCATCACCCGCGGTGACGTGCGTCGCGCCAAGCTGTACTACCTGCGCGACCTGCGCGGCAAGAAGGCGAAGATCAAGGAGAAGGTCGACTGGAACAGGTAGTTCCCAGCCGACGGCCGTCTTCAGCCGCCCCCGGTACCTTGGAGCGTTCAAGGTCCGGGGGCGGTGGCGTCTCCGGATTCCGAGCCCCTGGTGTGCAGCGCGGCGATCAGGGGACGTAGTAGTCTGCCGCGACGGATCAGCGTGCGGACGGTCGCCCATCGGCGGACCGGGTGACTGGAGGACCGGGTGGCGGCGAGAGGGCAGCGGCGCAGGCAGATGCCCGCACCCGCCCCCAAGGGAGGCCGCCGCCGACGGCTCAAGCCGATCAAGCTCTGGCGCGAGGTGCCGCTGCTGCTGGCGATAGCCCTCGTGCTGGCCCTGGGTATCAAGACCTTCGTGGTGCAGGCGTTCTTCATCCCCTCCCAGTCGATGCAGAACACGATCATGCCCGGCGACCGGGTGCTGGTGAACAAGTTCTCGCCGTGGTTCGGCGCGCAGCCGCAGCGCGGCCAGGTCGTCGTGTTCAACGACCCCGGCGGCTGGCTCCCGGACACCGTCACCCCGGACACCTCGAACGTGGCGGTGCGCTACGTCAAGGACGTGTTCACCTTCGTCGGCCTGCTGCCCTCGGACGACGAGCACGACCTGATCAAGCGGGCGATCGGCGTCCCCGGAGACGAGGTCAAGTGCTGTGACAAGCAGGGCAGGATCACCGTCGACGGCGTCGCACTGAATGAGAGCTCCTACATCTTCCCCGGCGCCGCGCCGTCCACCATCACCTTCGACGTGCATGTGAAGGCCGGCTTCATCTGGGTCATGGGAGACAATCGAGGCGATTCCGCCGACTCCCGGTTCCACATGACGGACAAATACGGTGGAATGGTCCCGATCAGCGACGTGGTGGGTCACGCGTTCGTGTTGATTTGGCCGCCAAGTCGCGCCGGAGGACTGGGAGTTCCGGCTACCTTTCAGCAGGAGGGCCTGACCGCGCTCTCCAGTCTGCCGACCGGGGCGCTCCCGGCGACCGCGCTGCTCGGCGCCTTCCCGCTGCGGCTGGTCGGCGGGCGGGTGGCGGGACAGGTGCGCCGAAGACGCCGGCGTACGTGTGGTAGGCAGGACCGGAAGGCTAGCCGAGGAACTGGATGAGGGGCGCACGATGACCGTCGAGAGACCGGAGACAGGCCTGCCTGAGGCCGTCGATCCGGACGAGCAGCCGCATGCCGGGGCCTTCGTCCCGGCGGCGGCGACGCCGAGCGAGTCCGCGGGCGCGGGCCCGGAGCCGTCGGGACAGGCGGTGGGCGGCAAGCCGGAGCAGGAGCCCGAGGAGGCCGGCGGGCGGCTCGCCGGAGTCGCCAGGCCGGGGTCCGCGCTCGGCTGGGTGCTGTTCCCGTTCGCCGTCGTCTGGCGCTTCCTGTTCCCGAGGAAGCCGCGCCCGTTCCTCGTCGAACTGCCCTTCCTGGTGGTCTTCGCGCTGGTCCTGGCGTTCCTGATCAAGACCTTCCTGGTGCAGGCCTTCTACATCCCGTCCGGCTCGATGCAGAACACCCTGCAGCCGGGCGACCGGGTGTTGGTCAACCGCGCGGAGCAGTGGCTCGGCGGCACGCCGACCCGCGGCGAGGTCGTCGTGTTCCAGGACCCGGGCAACTGGCTGGAGACCGAGGGCACCGCGACCAGCAGCAACTGGCTCAAGAGCACGCTGACCTGGGTGGGCCTGCTGCCCGCGGACGACGGCGACCTGATCAAGCGGGTCATCGGCGTCGGCGGCGACCACGTGGTGTGCTGCAACGGGCAGGGCCAGATCACGGTGAACGGCGTGGCGCTGAACGAGAACTACCTGTATCCCGGGGACGAGCCGAACTCCGGCTACCTCAAGCCCTTCGACGTGACCGTGCCGCAGGGCTACCTGTGGGTCATGGGCGACCACCGCAGCGTCTCCCTGGACTCCCGGTACCACCAGGACCAGGAGTTCGGCGGCATGGTGCCGGTGGGCAACGTGGTGGGCCGCGCGGACATCGTCGTCTGGCCGATCAGCCACTGGAAGACGCTGCCGATTCCGGGCACGTTCAAGCAGGTGGGGCTTTCCGCGCTGGGCCTGCCTGGAGCGATTCCGGGCGCCGCGCTGGTCGGCACGATGCCGCTCGCGTTGAAGCGCCGCAAGCGAAGGAGGCTGCTGGCGGCGAAGCGGGCCACCACCGGTTAACCTGAGGTGGTGTCGGTAGTCCCGAAGCAATCAGCCCGACGGGCTCGGCCCGGCCCCGCGGCCGAGGAGCCGAGTCCGTTGTTCGAAGGTCCGCGCCCGCCCCGTGTCGGTGACGGGCGCGACCTGTACGCGTACGGCCTCGAGCTCGAGGCGGCCGGCGTGTTCCCGGTGGCGGGCGCGGACGAGGCCGGGCGCGGCGCGTGCGCCGGCCCGCTGGTGGCCGGGGCCGCCGTGCTGCCGCCCGGGCTGCGCCTGGACGGCCTCGACGACTCCAAGCTGCTGACGGAGCGTCAGCGCGACCGGCTGTACGACGAGGTGACCGCGCGGGCGACCGCCTGGGCCGTGGCCGTGGTCCCGGCGACCGAGGTGGACCGCATCGGGGTCCAGGAGGCCAACTACCGGGCGCTGCGCGAGGCCGTGGCGGCGCTGGCGGGCGTGCGGCCCAGGCTGGCGCTGATCGACGGCTTCATGGTGCCCGCGCTGCCCGTGCCCGGCCAGGCCGTGGTCAAGGGCGACCGCCTGGTGGCCTGCATCGCGGCGGCCTCGATCCTGGCGAAGGTGACCAGGGACCGGATGATGGCCGAGCTGCACCTGAGCTGGCCGGACTACGGCTTCGCCATGCACAAGGGCTACGCCACGGCCGTGCACCAGGCGGCGCTGAACCGGCTCGGTCCCTGCCCGGAGCACCGGCTGAGCTACGCGAACGTCCCCGGACGCGCGCCGGGTGACAATGGAGCCGACGGGCCCGGGCCGGACACCGGCGCGGACACGTCCGTCCCGCCGTCCCAGGGCGACCTGCTCGACCTGACCGACACCCAAGTGGGGAGCGCGTAGATGAGCGCGGAAGACCTCGAGAAGTACGAGACCGAGATGGAGCTGCAGCTCTACCGGGAGTACCGCGACGTGGTCGGCCTGTTCCGGTACGTGGTGGAGACCGAGCGGCGGTTCTATCTCACCAACCAGGTCGAGCTCGAGCCGAAGACCAGCGACGGCGAGGTCTACTTCGAGGTGACCATGGCCGACGCCTGGGTGTGGGACATGTACCGGCCGGCGCGCTTCGTGAAGAACGTCAAGGTCGTCACCTTCAAGGACGTCAACGTCGAGGAGCTGGCCAAGCCCGACCTCGAGGTGCCCACCGACTGAGCCTGAAACGGGCACGAGGGCACCTTCACGCCCTCCCCATTTCTAACCTTTCACTGAGATACCGGACATAGTGCCCCTGCTCTGCCCCACCCTGGAATTCAGCGGATTCCACGGATCATGGGGAGGGCACTATGGACAGGCGCAATGCCAGGATCGGCCGCCTGGGCGAGCAGGCGGCCCGGCGGTTTCTCGAGGAGCGCGGCTATCGCGTACTCGACCACAACTGGCGCAGCCCGGCGCCCGAGCAGCGGGGTGAGATCGACCTCGTGCTGCGGGACCGGCGGGCGCTGGTCGTCTGCGAGGTCAAGACGCGCACCGGCGCCGCGCTCGCGCACCCGGCCGAGGCGGTCACCGCCGAGAAGGCGGCCCGCCTGCGCCGGCTGGCCGTGCTCTGGCTGCGCGCCCAGCCGCCGAGCCGCCGCCCGCGCGGCACGCCGGCAATCCGCATCGACGTCGTCGCCGTGCGCCTCGGTCCCTGTGAGCCGCATCCGCTGCTTTCGGTCGAGCACCTGCGGGCGGTGGTCTGATGGCCGGCTACGGTCGTGCGTCGGCGGTCGCGCTGCTCGGCCTCGCGGGCGTCCTGGTGCAGGTGGAGGCCGTGGTCGCGGCCGGTCTCTCGCGCTTCAGCCTGATCGGCCTGCCGGACACCGGCCTGTCCGAGTCCCGCGACCGCGTGCGCGCGGCGGTGATCAACAGCTCGATCAGCTGGCCGCAGGCCTCGCTCACCGTCTCGCTCGCCCCTGCCACGATCCGCAAGCAGGGCAGCAGCTTCGACATGGCGATCGCCATCGCCGTGCTGCGTGCCGACGGCAAGGTGCGTCCGGCGGGCATGAGCGAGACGGTCTTCATCGCCGAACTGGGCCTCGACGGCTCGGTGCGTCCCGTCCGCGGTGTACTGCCCTCCGTCCTCGCGGCGGCCCGGGCCGGGTATTCGTCGGTCTGCGTCGCCGAGCAGAACGTGGTCGAAGCGGAGCAGGTGACCGGCATCGAGTGCATCGGCGTCCGGACCCTGCGCCAGGCCGTCGCCTACGCGAACGGCGAACCCATCCCCGACGAGCCGCCACCGCCGGCCCCTCGCCCCGTCGCGTCGCCGGTATCGAATCCCGACGCACCCGACATGGCCGACGTCCTCGGTCAGTACGAGGCCCGCCTCGCCCTGGAGGTCAGCGCGACCGGCGGCCATCACCTGTTCCTGTGCGGCGCGCCGGGCTCCGGCAAGACGATGCTCGCCGAGCGTCTTCCCGGGCTGCTCCCGCCCCTCGATGAGCGCGCGGCCCTGGAGGTGACCGCGGTCCACTCGCTCGCGGGCACCCTCCAGCCGGCGAAGCCCCTGGTCACTGAGCCACCCTTCTGCGCCGTCCACCACTCGGCCACCGTTCCCGCCCTGGTCGGCGGCGGCTCAAGCGTGCTCCGGCCGGGTGCCGTCTCACGCGCTCACCGCGGGGTGCTCTTCCTCGACGAGGCCCCGGAGTTCGGCCGCGTCGCCCTGGACTCGCTGCGCGAGCCGATCGAGTCGAGGGAAGTGGTGATCGCGCGAAGTTCGGGTATCGCCACGTTCCCCGCCGACTTCCTGCTCGTCGCCGCCGCGAATCCGTGCCCCTGCGGCCTGGCCATGTCGGCGCACGGAGCGTGTACCTGCAGCCCACGCAGCCGTAGCTCTTACCTCGGGCGAATATCCGGCCCGCTGCTGGACCGCATCGACCTGCGCGTCGACGTCCGTCCGGTCGGTCCGGCGGAGCTGCTCTCGGCTGCCGCGGGCGGTGTGGCGAGCGAGAGCACGGCGCAGGTCGCCCAGCGTGTCCGGCAGGCGCGAGAGCGTGCGGGGCGGCGGCTCAAGGACACCCCGTGGCGGCTGAACGCGCAGGTCCCTGCCAGATTCCTGCGCTCGCACTGGCCGCTGAGCTCGGACTCGCTCGAAGGCGCGGAGCAGGCGCTCGAATGCGGCGTGCTCACCGCGCGCGGCCTCGATCGCGTGCTGCGCGTGGCCTGGACCCTCGCCGACCTCGCGGCACGCGATCGCCCGAGCCGGACCGAGATCGACACCGCGCTCAGCTTCCGACTGTCCACGACCTTCAACGCCGGAGCATTCGCATGATTCTTTCCGCCTCCCGAATCGACTACTCCGACGAGCGCACGGTCCGGCTGCTGCTGAGCCGCCTGATCGAGCCGGAGGACAACCTCTTCACCGGCCTCCGCGAATGGACCGTGCCCGCAGACCTCTTGCGCCTGATTCTGGAGGGCGGTTCGTCGCCACCGGGCTGGCCGCCCGGCCTCGCGGAACGGCTCGACAAGCGCCGCGCCGGGATACAGCTGAGGCTCGCTCAGGCCGATCCGGAGGCCGATCTCGCAGCCGGGGCCGCCGTCGATGCGCGCTTCCTGATCCCCGGAGACGCGGACTGGCCCGCATCGCTCGACGACCTGGGCAGTCGCGCGCCGTTCGGCATCTGGATCATCGGCTACTTCGACCCGCGCGCGCCGGCCGTCTCGATCGTCGGGGCACGCAGTTGCACCGGCTACGGCTCGCAGGCCGCCGGGCAGCTGGCCGCCGACCTCGCGCGGGCGAACACCGTGATCGTCTCCGGCGCGGCGCTCGGGATCGATGGGGCGTCACATCGCGGTGCGCTGCACGTCGGCGGCGCGACCGTCGCCGTGCTGGCCTGCGGGATCGACCGCACCTATCCGGCGTCCCATCACGCGCTGATCCAGACGATCGGCCTGCGCGGGGCCATCCTCGCCGAGTTGCCGCCGGGTATGCGGCCGACCAGATTTCGATTTCTGGCGCGCAATCGGCTGATCGCGGCGCTGGGAATGGCGACGGTGGTCGTCGAGGCGGCGGTCCGCAGCGGGTCCCTGGTGACCGCGCGCCACGCCGCGGAGCTCGGCCGGGCCGTGCTCGCTGTGCCCGGGCCGGTGACCTCCCTCCAGTCCGGCGGCACGAACCGGCTGCTGTGCGACGGCGCCACCCCGGCCGTGGACGGACGCCAGGTGCTCGCCGAGCTCGGCATCGAGGTGTCGGCTCCGCCGGCGCCTCGTCCGGAGAGATCCGACACCCCGTCAGCCGAGCCGAAGTTGGATCCGCGCGCCGTGCTGGTGCGCGAGGCCCTGCCCACGGCGAGCTCGGGGCGCGCCGCCGAGGTGCTGGCCCTCGCGGCGGCGACCGGGCTGGCTCCGGGCGAGGTCCTCGCCCTGCTCGGGCAGCTGGCGGCGGTCGGAAAGGCCGTCAGGACCGGGGGAGGGTGGGCGCTGCGGCGGTGACGGACCTTTCGCCCTCCGCTGACGCGGTAGCGGGATCAGATCACCGGATCGTGTGGAAGACGGCCTTGGTTACCGGGCGTGCCGAACCGTGTGCGATACGCTCATGGCCAGTCGGTATACCTTTCCGGAACCACCCGTGGCCGCTCGCGTAAAGGTTGAGTAGATCAGGGCTCGACATGTCCAGGAACAGCCAGCAGCGCGGGAGCGCCGTGGTGCAGGCCGAACCAGGCCGTGCGTCCACGACCGCTTTCGGCGGCGGGGCGCCTGACGCGGTCATGGGCGCGGCGGCGATGGCCGAGCTGTGGGCCAAGTTCAAGGCCACCGGCGATCCGCGGCTGCGCGAGCAGCTGATCCTGCACTACTCGCCCCTGGTCAAGTACGTGGCCGGACGCGTCTCCGTCGGGCTTGTCGGGTCCATGGAGCACGCCGACTTCGTCTCCTACGGCATCTTCGGTCTGATCGACGCCATCGAGCGCTACGACCCGGAGCGGGCGATCAAGTTCGAGACCTACGCGATCAACCGCATCCGCGGGGCCATCATCGACGAGCTGCGCGCGCTCGACTGGATCCCGCGCTCGCTGCGGCAGAAGGCCCGCGAGATCGAGCAGGCCGTGGTCCGCCTCGAACACAAGCTGGGCCGCACGCCCTCGGAGCGGCAGATCGCGGCCGAGTTGCACATCGGCCTCGGCGAGCTGCACCAGATCTTCTCCCGGCTCTCGCTCGTCAACGTCATCGCGCTGGACGAGGTGCTCACCCTGTCCACCGGGGACGGCGGGCGGCTGAGCCTGATGGAGACCCTCGAGGACGTCTCCGCGGAGAACCCGGTGGAGGTCGCGGAGAACCGCGAGACGCGCCATCTGCTGGCCCGGGCCGTCAACACCCTGCCCGACCGGGAGAAGACCGTGGTGACCCTCTATTACTTCGAGGGCATGACGCTCGGCGAGATCGGCGGCGTGCTCGGGGTCACCGAGAGCCGGGTGTGCCAGATCCACGCGAAGGCCGTGCTCACGCTGCGCACCCGGCTGGCCGAACTTCGGTGACGCGGCCGGGCGCGGCGCGAGCGTCGCGTGTCGAACTTCGCTGATGCGGTCCCACGCGGGCCGGGCGTCGTCTACGCTGAGCGTGTGCCGAGGATCAAAGCAGCGACCGTCGCCGAGCATCGGAGTATGCAGCGCGCGGCCCTGTTGGATGCGGCCAGGGACCTGCTCGCTCAGGGCGGGATCTCGGCGGTGACCTTCTCCGCCATGGCGGAGCGGGCCGGCCTCGCGCGTTCCTCGGTCTACGAGTACTTCAAGACCAAGGGCGACGTGGTCGAGGCGCTGGCCGTCGAGGACTTCCCGGCGGCGGTGAACGACATCAGGGGTGTGATGCTCGCGCAGCCCACCCCGGAGCGGCAGATCGCCGCGTACGTGCGCCGGCAGCTGGAGCTGGTCTCCCAGCCCGGCCATCGCAACCTGTTGGCACTCTCGGCGCTGGAGCTCGACGGCTCGGCCAGGGACCGGATAAGGAGCGCGCACAGCCTCCTGGTCGACCTGGTCGTCGGCGCGCTGCGCCGGCTCGGCCACTCCGACGCCCGGGCCACCGCGGCCGCGCTGCAGGGCGCGATCGACGGCGCGGCCAAGCGGATCGACGCGGGGGCCGACCCGAATGCGACCATCGAGGCGACGCTGACGCTGATCCTGTTCGGGGTGCGTGGAGCCCGCCGCCGCCTGTCCTGAGCGTCTGAACGGCCATATTCGCACCAACTGTGTCCTCTCCGGGGTGCGTGGAGCCCGCCGCCGCCTGTCCTGAGCGTCCGAGCGGCCATATCCGCACCGGCTGTGTCCTCTTCGGGTGCGTGGAACTCTCCTTCGGCTGTGCTGAGCGTCTGAACGGCCATATCCGCACCGGCTGTGTCGTCTTCGGGGTGCGCGGAGCTCGCTGCCGCACCATCGAGGCGGCGCTGACGCTGATCCTGTTCGGGGTGCGTGGAGCCCGCCTTCGGCTGTCCTGGGCGTCTGAGTGGCCATATCCCACCAGCTGTGTCCTCTTCGCGGTGCGTGGAGCTCGCTGCCGCTTGTCCTGGGCGTCTGAGTGGGCATATCCGCACCAGCTGAGGACGATTTCGGCGCATAGAAACGGCCAGCTGTGCACCGTGGAGATATGCGTCTTCTGATCACTCTGGTGACGGTGCTGGCCTCGGCGTTCTCGGCGGTGTACGCGAGCGGCGCGGCGGCAGTCGCGGATCCGCCCTGCCGGCCGACGAAGAACGACACCGCCTGGTCCTGGCCGCTCGGCGGGCCGTGGGTGCGTGCGGGCCCGACGATCCTGCGTCCCTTCGAGCCGCCGCCGCACCGCTGGGACGCCGGGCATCGCGGCGTCGACCTCGCGGGCCATGTCGGGGAGCCGGTGCGCGCGGCCGGGCCGGGCGTCGTGCTCTACGCGGGCAAGCTCGTCGACCGCGGGGTGGTGGTGATCGGGCACGGCGTACTCCGAACCAGCTACGAGCCCGTCGAGGCGACGCTTCCGGTCGGCGCCACGGTCGCGCTCGGAGAGCAGGTCGGGACGCTCGACGCCGGGCACTGCCCGGCCGGCCCCTGTCTGCACTGGGGGCTGCTCACCGGCCACGGCCACGCCACCGGCTACTACGACCCGCTGCTGCTCCTCGGCTGCGGGCAGGTCCGCCTCGAACCGGTCATGGCCGGTCCCCGAAGCCGTTAGAATGTCCCC
Organism: Actinospica sp.; assembly: GCF_035552695.1. NCBI lineage: Bacteria > Bacillati > Actinomycetota > Actinomycetes > Catenulisporales > Actinospicaceae > Actinospica > Actinospica sp. The sequence continues at coordinate 35,857 of NZ_DASZKT010000249.1, read as the reverse complement.
GCAGTACAAAACCAGAACCCAGGTCCTCCGCGCCCCGGCTCTCACGACCGGAGCGCGCGCGGACCGAATTCGCGTGTCCATGGCCGAGTCCGCCCCCGGGCGGACCTGACCGGCGGCCGCACGGTTCCGCCCCGACCCGCCCCTGTGCGGGTACGGCGCGGCGCGGCCTCCGCCCGGGCACCAGGGCGAAGGTCCCGAGCCCCCCGCGGGCCCGAGACCTCGCGGACAAACCGGAAACGAACTACGAGGAGGACACGGCAATGGCCGTCGTCACCATGCGCCAGCTCCTGGAGAGCGGCGTCCACTTCGGACACCAGACCCGTCGCTGGAACCCGAAGATGAAGCGCTTCATCCTGACGGAGCGCAACGGCACGTACATCATCGACCTGCAGCAGTCGCTGTCCTACATCGACCGCGCCTACGAGTTCATCAAGGCCACGGTCGCGCACGGCGGCACCGTCCTGTTCGTCGGCACCAAGAAGCAGGCCCAGGAGGCCGTCGCCGAGCAGGCCAAGCGGGTCGGCATGCCCTACGTCAACCAGCGCTGGCTGGGCGGCATGCTCACCAACTTCTCCACCGTCTACAAGCGGCTGCAGCGGCTCAAGGAGCTCGAGCTCATCGACTTCGACGACGTCGCCGCCTCCGGCATGACCAAGAAGGAACTGCTGGTCCTGCGCCGCGAGAAGGAGAAGCTGGACAAGACCCTCGGCGGCATCCGGGACATGCAGAAGGTCCCCTCCGCGGTGTGGATCATCGACACCAAGAAGGAGCACATCGCCGTCGGCGAGGCGCGCAAGCTGCGCATCCCGGTGATCGCGATCCTGGACACCAACTGCGACCCGGACGAGGTCGACTACAAGATCCCGGGCAACGACGACGCGATCCGCTCCGTCGCGCTGCTCACCCGCGTCGTGGCCGACGCCGTGGCCGAGGGCCTGGTCGCCCGTTCCGGCCAGCAGGCCGCCGCGACCGAGGGCGCCGAGGCCGGCGCCGGCGAGCCGCTCGCCGAGTGGGAGAAGGACCTGCTGGTCGGCGACTCCGCCAAGGCCGAGCAGCCCGCCGCCGAGCCCGCTGCGGCCGAGCCCGCCGCCGTCGAGGCCGTCGCCGCCGAGGCCGTAGTGGAGCCCGTCTCCGAGGCTGTGGCCGAGGCCATCGCCGAGGACGCTCCGGTTGCCGACGTCGTCGCCGACGCCGAGGCCGAGGCCCCCGCGACCGAGACCACGGCCGAGCAGGCCTGACCTTCCTTACCGCGACAAGGTAGAGACAGGGGATCACACAGAAAATGGCGAACTACACCGCCGCCGACATCAAGCGGCTGCGCGAGCAGACCGCGGCCGGCATGCTCGACGTCAAGAAGGCTCTCGACGAGTCCGACGGCGACTTCGACAAGGCCGCCGAGTACCTCCGGGTCAAGGGCCTCAAGGGCGTGACCAAGCGCGAGGGCCGCACGGCCAGCAACGGCCTGGTCACCGCGCAGATCAGCGAGGACGGCAGCAAGGGCACCCTGCTCGAGCTGGCCTGCGAGACGGACTTCGTCGCCAAGGGCGACCGGTTCCAGCAGGTGGCCGCCGAGCTGCTCGCGCACGTTGTGGCCACCGGCCCGGCCGAGGTCCCGTCGCTGCTCGCGACGACGTTCCCGACCAGCGGCAAGACCGTCCAGGAGTTCGTGGACGAGGCGAACGCGACGCTCGGCGAGAAGATCGAACTGCGTCGCACCGCCACCCTTGAGGGCGGCTACGTCGGCGTGTACCTGCACAAGACCTCGCCGGACCTGCCGGCCCAGGTCGGCGTGCTGGTTCAGCTGGACAAGGCGAACGCGGTGGCGGCGAAGGACGTGGCCCAGCACATCGCCGCGTTCGCGCCGACCTACCTGTCCCGCGACGAGGTTCCGGCCGACATCGTGGCGAACGAGCGGCGGCTGGCCGAGGAGACCTCCCGCGAGGAGGGCAAGCCGGAGGCCGCGCTGCCGAAGATCGTCGAGGGCCGGGTCAACGGCTTCTTCAAGGACAACGTCGTGCTCGAGCAGGCGTTCGCCAAGGACCCGAAGAAGACGGTCGCCAAGGTCCTCGAGGAGGCCGGCGTGACACTGCGGGCCTTCGCCCGCTTCCGCGTCGGGGTCTGATCCGAGCCACGAGGGGCGGTTCCGTGTGAGGTGGCGATCTGCACCCACACGGAGCCGCCCTTCCGTGCGAGAAGCCGAAAAACCGAGCCAGGAGGCCGAGCGTGCCGGAAGAACTCGACAAATCCCCGTACAAGCGCGTCCTGCTGAAGCTGTCCGGGGAGGTGTTCGGCGGCGGCAAGGTCGGCGTCGATCCTGACGTGGTGCAGTCGATCGCCCGGCAGATCGCCGACGCCCAGCGCGCCACCGGGACGCAGATCGCGGTGGTGGTCGGCGGCGGCAACTTCTTCCGCGGTGCCGAGCTCAAGAACCGCGGCATGGAACAAGCCCGCGGCGACTACATGGGCATGCTCGGCACCGTGATGAACTGCCTGGCCCTGCAGGACTTCCTGGAGAAGCAGGGCGTGGAGACGCGAGTGCAGACCGCGATCAGCATGGCCCAGGTGGCCGAGCCCTATATCCCCCGCAAGGCCATCCGGCACCTGGAGAAGGGGCGCGTGGTGATCTTCGGCGCGGGCGTAGGAATGCCCTTCTTCACCACGGACACCACGGCCGCCCAGCGCGCGCTGGAGATCGGCGCCGAGGTGGTGCTGATGGCCAAGCAGGGCGTGGACGGCATCTACGACTCGGACCCGAAGTCGAACCCGAACGCGCACCGCTTCGACGTGATCGACCCGCGCGAGTTCCTGGTGCGCGGCCTGAAGGTGATCGACGCCGCGGCCATCTCGCTGTGCGGCGACAACAAGCTGCCGCTGCTGGCCTTCGAATTGGAGACCGAGGGCAACATCGGCCGCGCCGTCGCCGGCGAGAAGATCGGTACCCTGGTGTGCCGTGTCGACGACGTCGACGCGCAGTAGCGTGAGCCCTGCAGCACCTTAGTCTTAGCCCAAATCAAGCAGAACCGGATGTAGGGAGCCGTGATGATCGACGAGACCCTCCTCGAGGCCGAGGAGAAGATGGACAAGGCTGTGTCCGTGGCCAAGGAGGACTTCGCCGGCATCCGCACCGGCCGGGCCACCCCGGCGATGTTCAACAAGATCATGGTGGACTACTACGGCACGATGACGCCGGTCCCGCAGATGGCCACGATCCAGGCGCCGGAGCCGCGGATGGCCACGATCGCCGTCTACGACAAGACCTCGCTGGCCGCGGTGGAGAAGGCGATCCGCGACTCCGACCTCGGCGTGAACCCGTCGAACGACGGCAACCTGATCCGGGTGCTCTTCCCGCAGCTGACCGAGGAGCGCCGCCGGGACTACATCAAGCTCGCCAAGTCCAAGGGCGAGGACGCCAAGGTGTCGGTGCGCAACATCCGGCGGCACGCCAAGGAGGCCATCGACAAGCTGGTCAAGGACGGCGAGGTCGGCGAGGACGACGGGCGCCGCGCCGAGAAGGAACTCGACGACCTGACCGCCAAGCACACGGCCAAGGTCGACGACCTGCTCAAGCACAAGGAAGCCGAACTGCTCGAGGTGTGATCGGTGCGGCGGGGGTGGCTGTCGGCGGGTTTCGGGTCCGCGGGCTGCTCGAGCCGTGAGCGCGGAGGCGGTGTAGCCTTCCTGCGGCGATGATCCTGGGCGAGGATTGTGCCCAAGAGAGTGAATAGAGAAAGTGGGCGGGCTGATGACGAATGCCGTGAAGCGGAGGGAGCAGCCCGTGGCGGAGCCCAAGGCCACGGGCAAGGCCGGTCGCAACCTGCCCGCGGCCATCGGCGTCGGCCTGGGTCTCGCGGCGGTGATCGTCGCCTCGCTGCTGGTCCAGAAGGCCGCGTTCATCGGCGTGGTCGCGGTGGCCGTCATGTTCGCGCTCCGCGAGCTGAGCAACGCCCTCAAGGAGCGCGGCATCGTGCTCCCGCTGGTGCCGGCCTGCGTGGGCGGGCTCGGCATACTCGCCGCCGCCTACTTCTCCGGTGAGGGCGCGCTGGCCTCGGTGCTGGCGCTGACCGCGGTGGCGATCCTCGTCTGGCGGCTGGCCGACGGCGCCGAGGGCTACCTGCGGGACGCGACGGCCGGGATCCTCGCGGTCGTCTACGTCCCCTTTCTCGCGGGCTTCGCCGCGCTGCTGACCGCCGAGAACCGCGGCGACCTGCGGGTGCTGCTCTTCCTGCTCCTGGTGGCCTGCAACGACACCGGCGGCTACGCGGCCGGCGTGCTGATCGGCCGGCACCCGCTGGCGCCGAAGATCTCGCCGAAGAAGTCCTGGGAGGGCCTGATCGGCTCGCTGGTCGCGGCGGGCGCGGCGGGCGCGATCGGGATGCACCTGATGCTGCACGGCCAGTTCTGGCAGGGCGCGGTGACCGGGGCCGCGGTCGTGGCCAGCGCGACGCTCGGCGATCTGTGCGAGTCGATGATCAAGCGGGACCTCGGCATCAAGGACATGGGTCACCTGCTGCCCGGCCACGGCGGCATCATGGACCGGCTCGACTCGCTGCTGCCCACCGCTCCCGTCGTCTACCTGCTGCTCTCCGTCTTCCTCAAGAACTGAGGTCGTAGCCACCCCGCGGGTGATGGGACAATAACGGGATGAGCGCACAAAAGCCGGGGGTGTTGGTCTTCGAGGCCCCGCGTCGGGGCAAGCCCCCGCGTCACCTCGCCGACCTGACCCTCGCCGAGCGCAAGCAGGTGCTGACCGATGTCGGGCTGCCCGGGTTCCGCGCCGCCCAGCTGTCCAAGCACTACTTCGACCGGCTCGAGGACGACCCGCAGGGCTGGACGGACATCCCGTTGACCCAGCGCGAGCAGCTGCGGCAGGCGATGCTGCCCACGCTGATGACCCCGGTCCGCGAGCTGACGGCCGATCAGGGCACGACCCGCAAGACGCTCTGGAAGCTGCACGACGGCGCGCTCGTCGAGTCAGTGCTCATGCGCTATCCGGACCGCACCACGATGTGCGTCTCCTCGCAGGCCGGCTGCGGGATGAACTGCCCGTTCTGCGCCACCGGCCAGGCCGGGCTGACCCGCAACATGTCGACGGCCGAGATCGTCGAGCAGGTGGTCGCCGGCGCCCGTACGCTGGCCCGCGGCGAGGTGCCCGGCGGGCCCGGCCGGGTGTCCAACGTCGTGTTCATGGGCATGGGCGAGCCGCTGGCGAACTACAGGGCCGTGATCAGCGCCGTGCACCGGCTGATCGAGCCGGCGCCGGAGGGCCTCGGCATCTCGCAGCGCCACATCACCGTCTCCACGGTCGGCCTGGTCCCGGCGATCGAGCGGCTGACGGCCGAGAACCTGAACGTCACGCTGGCCGTCTCGCTGCACGCCCCGGACGACGAGCTGCGCGACGAACTCGTGCCGGTGAACACCCGCTGGAACGTCGGCGAGGTGCTCGGCGCGGCCTGGGACTACGCGGGACAGACCGGTCGGCGCGTGTCGATCGAGTACGCGCTGATCAAGGACATCAACGACCAGGCCTGGCGTGCCGACCTGCTCGGCAAGCGGCTCAAGGGCAAGCTCGTGCACGTCAACCTGATCCCGCTGAACCCGACGCCGGGCTCCAAGTGGACCGCCTCCCGGCCGGAGGACGAGGCCGCGTTCGTGCGCACGCTCCAGGCGCACGGCGTGCCGGTGACGGTCCGCGACACCCGGGGCCGGGAGATCGACGGCGCCTGCGGCCAGCTCGCCGCGCACGAGGACTGACCGGGGTGGGCATGGGGTTGAACGGCGGTATCCGGCACATCGTCTGGGACTGGAACGGCACTCTGTTCGACGATCAGCCGCTGGTCACGCGCTCGACCAACGCCTCGTTGAACGCCGTCGGCTTCCCGTCGCTCGGCGCCGACTGCTATCAGGACCTCTACCGTCGCCCGCTGCAGGACTTCTACGTCGCCATGGTCGGACGGGAGTTCACGGCCGAGGAGTGGGAGCGTGTCGAGGACGCCTTCAGCAAGACGTACTCCACCGGGATGCACGCGTGCGGCCTGACAGCCGACGCCCTCTTCGCGCTCGACTCGTGGGCGCCGTACTCCCAGTCGCTGCTGTCCATGTACGACCACGACAAGCTGATCCCGCTCGTCGACTCGTTCGGGCTCGCCGCGCGGCTGGCCCGGATCGACGGCCGTCCTCCCGAGCTGGACTACGGGCCGAAGACCAAGTACCTGGCCGCGCACCTGACCCAGCTTCAGACCGCCTACCCGGGGTTGGTTCCCGCGCGGGTGGCGCTGGTCGGCGACTGCGTGGACGACGCCATGGCCGCGCTGGAGGTCGGTGCGACGGCCGTGCTCTACACCGGCGGCTCGTCCAGTCGGAGCAACCTGGAGGCCGCCGGTCTCGGGCTGCCGGTGGTGGATTCGCTCACTGAGGCTGTGGAGCTGCTTCGCGACGGCCGAGCTTTGCGGCCATCCGCCTGAGTCCCGCGTAGCAGTCGGCAGAACGTTCGCTGCTGAGCACGGCCGTGAACGCGACCAGCAGCAGCACCGACAGCACCGCGGCGAACAGCCAGTTCCCGGACGAGTTCTTGATGGCGATCGCGAGCGGCGCCTGCTGGGGCAGCGCGCGGGCCACCGGGCCGTGCACCGCGGTGATCAGCGCCGTGCCGACGATCGCCCCTGCTGTGGGATACGCCAGCTGCTGGCTGATCGAGGTCGCCGTCGCGCTGCGCGTGTTGATCCGCGCCTGACGCAGTGCCAGGGCCGTTTCGCGGCGGCGCGAGCCGAGCGCAATCGCGCTCATCCACCACACCGGCAGTGCGGGCGCCGACAAGAACAGCAGGCTGAGCAGCGTCAGGCCGGGCACGTGGTCCGCTGCCAAACCCACGGCCAACGGCATCGCGAGGTACCCGCAGGACCCGGCGACCCAGGTGAGCATCCGCCGATCCTGGCGGTCCAGCGGTGGCAGGAAACGCCAGGCCAGCCACAGCAGCACGGGCAGCCGCGAGTTCTCCGGCGCCTCCTCGGGCCGCGCGTTCGCCGCGCTCACCGGACCGGTCCCAGCGGCAGGCCGAAGCTCGCGGCCTCGCCGGTCGACGCCAGCAGCGGCACGGCGACCGGCGGCGGGGTCGCGGGCATCGTGTCGGTGCGGCCGTCGGCGAGCTTGACGGTGCGGTTGAAGTACGCGGCCGTCATCGGGTCGCGGGTGAAGACGACGATCGCGGTGCCATGCGAGACGGCGATGGAGCGCAGGATCCGCGCGGTGGACTCGGCGGTCTGCACGGCCAGGTCGGCCAGCGGCTCGTCGGCCAACAGCACCACGGGGTCGCCGACCAGCGCGCGGGCCAATGCGGCGCGGCGCAGCACCGGCCTGGTCAGCCCGGCGGCCCGGCTCGAGGCGTGATCCTCTATCTCGAAGCGCTCCAGCCAGATCAGGGACCGCGCTATGGCCCGCGCGGAGCTCATCCCGGCCAGCCGCAGCGGCAGCGCGACGTTCTCGGCGACGGTGAGTTCCGGCAGCAGCCGGCAGGCCTGCGGGAGCACGCCGAACTGCCGCCGGAAGAAGGCCTGCCGCCGTTCGGCCGGGAGCACGTGCAGCGGCCGGCCGTTCGCCCACAGGCTGCCGGCGGTCGGCTCCAGCATGCCGCAGAGCAGCGCGAGCAGCGCCGACTTGCCCGAGCCGGCCTCGCCGAGGACGGCCACCGCCTCGCGTTCCCCGACGGCCAGATGGGTTCCGCGCAGCACCGAGCCGTCGGCCGGGAAAGTCAGGCCTACGGCGTTGAGGACGGGATTGTCCGAGGGAAGACTCACCCTCCCACTGTGCCCGAATCAGACGCCCGCTTCTCGCCGATTCGGGCCGAATTCATCCGATCTGACGATCTTCTCGCCTGGCGAGTGGCGGGGCTTCAGCTTCCCAGGAATCTGCCGAAGAGGGCCGCGCGGCGCGAGGGGCGGCCGGTGCGCGCCTCCTCGGAGTCCGCGCCGTCCATCACCCGCAGGCCCAGATTCGCGCCGAACCAGCGGAAGGGTTCGAACTCCCAGTTCGGCGAATGGTGGCCGACCCAGGGCAGCGTCGTCAGTTCGGTGCGCCGGCCGCGGACCAGGTCGGCGAGCGTACGCCCGGCCAGGTTGGCCGCGCCCACGCCGTCACCCACATAGCCGCCCGCCCACGCCAGCTTGGCCGCGCGGTCGAAGCCCACGGAGGCGAACCAGTCGCGCGGCACGCCGAGCGCGCCGCCCCACGTGTGGCTCACACGTACGTCGCGCAGCGTCGGGAACAGCTCGTCGAGCACCCGCTTGAGCTCGGCGTGCACGCGCGGGTGACTGTCGTAGCCCGGCTTGATCGAGGAGCCGAAGTGGTACGGCGCCCCACGGCCGCCGAAGGCGAAGCGGCCATCCGCCGTGCGCTGGCCGTAGATGATCAGATGCCGGCCGTCGGAGAACGTCTGACGCCTGTTCAGGCCGATCTCGGCCCACTGCTCGTCGGACAGCGGCTCGGTCGCCAGCATCAGCGAGTAGACCGGTGCGAGCGTGCGCTTGAAGCCCGAGATCGTCTTCGTGTAGCCCTCGGTCGCGCGTACGACGGTCTCCGCGCTGACTTTTCCGTGCGGGGTGCGCGCCTCGCCGTTCCAGATCGAGGTGACCGGCGTCCGCTCGTAGATCTGCACACCCATCCGCTCGACCACGTCGGCCAGGCCCCTGACCAGCAGTGCGGGTTGGATCGCCGCACAGTGCGGGGTGTACGTGGCGCCGAGCACGTCCGATGCGGCGAGTTCGGCCTTGGCTTCCTCGGCCGTCAGCAGGCGAAGATCCTCCTCGCCGAAGCCGTACTCCCGGAACTCGGCGATCTCCGCACGCGCCCGCTCGAGTTGGACCGGCGTGCGCGCCAGGACGATCGTGCCGCCCTTGGCGTAATGGCAGTCGATGCCCTCGGCCTCGGCGACGGCGCCGACCTCGTCCACGGTCTCGTTGAGCGTGCGCTGCAAGGCGATCGCGGCGTCGCGAGAACCGGCGACTTTGGCCACTTTGCCCAGGCTGGACGGGAACAGCGCCGAGCACCACCCGCCGTTGCGACCGGACGCGCCGAACCCCGCGTACTCGGATTCGAGCACGATGACGCGCAGCCCGGGGTCGGCCTTCTTCAGGTAGTACGCCGTCCACAGGCCGGTGTATCCGGCGCCGACGATGACGATGTCGGCGTCTCGGTCGCCCGGAAGCGCCGGTCGCGGAGTGACGGGGTGCGGCAGGGCATCGTGCCAGAAACTCGGTCCGGTCACGGCTACGCCTTCCAGCGGTGGATGTAGTCGGGTATCCGGGCGTACTCGGGCTTCAGATCCGTGGCGGGTACCGGGTCGCCGCACTGCCGGACCAGCGGCACGCGGCCGGCCCACACCGGCAGCGCGACGTCTTCCGCGTCGTCGTCCGGGCCGTCCGCGTTGATCTTCACCGAGCACTCGTCGAGGGGCAGTTCGAGCACTGCCGTGGCCCTCAGCTCCTGCGCGGAGGGCTTGCGGATCTCGTCCCAGCGCTCCGGCATCAGATGCTCGGTGATCAGCCGCAGGCCGAGCTCCTTGGACTTGCCGTGCAGCACGGTGCAGTGCCCGAGCACCATGACGCTGCGATAGTTCATGGAGGATTCGAAGGCCGAGCGCGCCAGCACCAGACCGTCGAGCAGCGTCACCGTGAAGCAGACCGGCGTGCCCGCGGCGCAGAGCCGGAACAGGCGGCTGGCGGCCGAGCCGTGCATGACCAGCGACTCGCCGTCGCGCGCGTACGCCACCGGGAGCGCGTACGGCTGACCGGTCTCGTCGGCCAGCGCGAGGTGGCCGAGCAGCCCGGCGTCGAGGACCTGATGGAGCGTCGAACGGTCGGTGACGGCGAGCTCGGGGATACGGCGGACCCGGGTCCGCTCGGTGGAACCCGGGTTCGCGAGCATTGCTTCCATGCTCATGCGCGGCCGGAACCCGGGTTCGCGAGCAGTGGCTGTGTTTCCATAAGAGTGCTTAGAGCCTCGTCCAGGCCTCGGTGAGCACCGAACGCAGGATCTGCTCGATCTCGTCGAACTGCTGCTGGTCGGAGATCAGCGGCGGGGCGAGCTGGACGACCGGGTCGCCGCGGTCGTCGGCGCGGCAGTACAGGCCCGCGTCGAACAGCGCCGTGGACAGGAAGCCGCGCAGCAGCCGCTCCGACTCGTCATCGTCGAACGTGGTCTTGGTGGCCTTGTCCTTGACGAGCTCGATGCCGTAGAAATACCCGTCACCGCGCACGTCGCCGACGATCGGCAGGTCGTGCAGCTTCTCCAGCGTGGACCGGAACGCGTGCTCGTTCTTGAGCACCTGCTCGTTGAGGCCCTCGCGCTCGAAGATGTCCAGGTTGGCCATGGCGACCGCGGCCGAGACCGGGTGGCCGCCGAAGGTGTAGCCGTGCGGGAAGTAGTTGTCGCCCTGGTAGAACGGAGCGGCGATGCGGTCGGAGATGATCGCGGCGCCGATCGGGGAGTAGCCCGAGGTCATGCCCTTGGCGCAGGTGATGATGTCCGGGACGTAGCCGAACTTGTCGCAGGCGAACATCGTGCCGAGCCGGCCGAAGGCGCAGATGACCTCGTCCGAGACGAGCAGCACGTCGTACTTGTCGCAGATCTCGCGCAGCCGCTGGAAGTACCCGGGCGGCGGCGGGAAGCAGCCGCCGGAGTTCTGCACCGGCTCGACGAACACGGCCGCGACGGTGTCCGGGCCCTCGGCCAGGATCGTCGCCTCGACCTGGTCCGCGGCCCAGCGGCCGAAGCGCTCGAGGTCCTGGCCGAGCTCGGGGACGCCGGAGATCTCCTCGGCGCGGTAGAAGTTCGTGTTCGGCACCTTGTGCGCGCCCGGGACCAGCGGCTCGAAGTACTTCTTGGCGTCCGGGATGCCGGTGATCGACAGGGCGCCGTGCGGGGTGCCGTGGTAGGCCACCGCGCGGCTGATCACCTTGTGCTTCATCGGCTTGCCGACCAGCTTGAAGTACTGCTTGGCCAGCTTCCAGGCGGTCTCGACCGCCTCGCCGCCGCCGGTGGTGAAGAAGACCTTGTTCAGGTCGCCCGGCGCGTACGCGGCGAGCCGGTCGGCCAGGTCGATCGCGTTGGGGTGCGCGTAGGACCAGACCGGGAAGAACGCCAGCTCCTTCGCCTGCTTCGCGGCGGCCTCGGCCAGCTCGGCGCGGCCGTGCCCGGCCTGCACGACGAACAGGCCGGCGAGACCGTCCAGGTACTTGCGGCCGTTCGCGTCCCAGATGTACGCCCCGTCGCCCTTGACGATCGTGGGCACCGGGCTGTCCTTGTAGGTGGACATCCGGGTGAAGTGCATCCAGAGATGGTCATAGGCCCGGCTGTCGCTGCTCACGGCGGCGCTGTCTGTCATCGCGTACCCCAGGTGTAGGTCTGTTTGTGCAGTTTCAGGTAGACGAAGGTCTCGGTGCTGCGAACCTGCGGGATCGCCCGGATCCGCTTGTTGATGACGTACAGGAGCTGGTCGTCGTCCTCCGCGACCACCTCGGCCATCAGGTCGAACGAGCCCGCGGTGGCGACGACGTAGTCGACTTCCTCCATGGCGGCCAGCGTCTCGGCCACCGGCTCGATATCACCCTCGCACCGAATGCCGATCATCGCCTGCCGGTTGAAGCCGACGGTGAGGGGGTCGGTGACCGCCACCACCTGCATCACTTCGGAATCGAGCAGACGCTGCACCCGTTGGCGCACCGCCGCCTCGGACAGCCCCACCGCTTTGGCGATCGTGGCGTAGGACCGCCGACCGTCCTGCTGGAGCTGTTCGATGATCGCCTTGGACACCGCGTCCAAGGACGCTCCCGGGTTCTTGCGCCGGGCCGCGCCGTCGATCGACACGTCATTCATCATGGGTGCTGTTCCCGTCGTTTGGCAAGGCCGATCCAATGGATTTCGTGTTTCGTGGCCATCATCACCACGGAATCCACAGGATCCGGGGTCTCGCCGAGTCTCGATATTCGGACTAGAGTGCTGTCGCAGAGCGACCTCACGACCTTCAGGAGAGCTGTATGGAGCCCCGCGTGCTGCGCAACATCGTCGGCGGCAAGCCCGTCGAGACTGCGGGCGGCAAGACCAGCGAGATCATCGACCCGGTCACCGAGCAGGTGATCGCCCTCGCGCCGGTGTCCAGCGCGGAGGATGTCGAGCACGCGCTGCGCACCGCCGCCGAGGCGTTCAAGGACTGGCGCCGGAGCACGCCCGCCGTACGCCAGCTGGCCCTGCTCAAGCTGGCCGACGCGGTGGAGGCGCGCGCGGACGAGTTCGCCGCCGTCGAGTCGCAGAACACCGGCAAGCCGCTGGGCCTGACCCGCTCGGAGGAGCTCACCCCCATTATCGACCAGCTGCGCTTCTTCGCCGGAGCCGCGCGGCTGCTCGAGGGCAGGGCGACGGGTGAGTACATGGAAGGCCACACCTCCTCGGTCCGGCGCGAGCCCGTGGGCGTGTGTGCCCAGGTCACGCCATGGAACTATCCGCTGCTGATGGCGATCTGGAAGATCGCCCCCGCGCTCGCGGCCGGCAACACCGTAGTGCTCAAGCCCTCGGACACCACGCCGATGTCCACGCTGCTGCTGGCCGAGGTCGCCCAGGAATTCTTCCCGGCCGGCGTGTTCAACGTCGTATGCGGCGACCGCGACACCGGCCGCGCGCTGGTGGAGAGCAGGATTCCGGCGATGGCGAGCATCACGGGCTCGGTCCGGGCCGGCATGGAGGTCGCGGCCTCCGCGGCCAAGGACGTCAAGCGCGTGCACCTCGAGCTCGGCGGCAAGGCCCCCTGCATCGTCTTCGAGGACGCGGATGTCGACGCGGCCGTCGAGGGCATCAGCGTCGCCGGCTACTTCAACGCCGGCCAGGACTGCACCGCCGCCACGCGCGTCCTGGTGCACGAGAGCGTGTACGACGCCTTCGTCGAGAAGCTCACCGCCGCCGCGGCCGACACCAAGACCGGCCGCCCGGACGACGAGGACGTGCTCTACGGCCCCCTCAACAACGCCAACCAGCTCGCCCGCGTCCAGGGCTTCATCGAGCGCCTGCCCGAGCACGCCGCGCTCAAGACCGGCGGCCACCGCGTCGGCGACACGGGGTACTTCTTCGCCCCCACGGTCGTCGCGGACCTGAAGCAGGACGACGAGATCATCCAGAACGAGGTCTTCGGCCCCGTCATCACCGTGCAGAAGTTCACTGACGACGAGCAGGCCCTCGAATGGGCCAACGGCGTCGAGTACGGCCTCGCCTCCTCGGTGTGGACCGGCTCCCACTCGCGCGCCCTGGCGTTCAGCCGCGACCTCGACTTCGGCTGCGTGTGGATCAACACCCACATCCCGCTTGTCGCCGAGATGCCGCACGGCGGCTTCGGCCACTCGGGCTACGGCAAGGACCTGTCGATGTACGGCTTCGAGGACTACACCCGCGTGAAGCACGTGATGTCGGCGATCTAGGAATGACCGAGGTCCGCTCCCGCTCAAGCGGGAGCGGGCCTGTTGACACTCAGTCAGTCGACTGTTAGAAATGGAAATCGCGGGGGCAACGGGGAAACGCGCTCCCGCATCAACAGGGGATAACAGGGGATTTACGACACGAGGCACGACTGTGCGGTTATCACGCATGTCGTCGACCTCGTTTGGGGGTATTAAGAAATGAGCGTCAAGCGCTCCGTTTTCGGCCTGCTCGGACTTCTGCTCGCGGTCGTGCTGGCGGCTTTCGCCGCCGCGCCGGCCAACGCGGCGACCGTCCAGGCCCACGTCTCCAGCAACGGCAATCACGTCCTGATTTTCCCGCCGGCTCCTCCCGGCGCCCGGTCGGCGGCGGTTCACCCGAACGTCGTCGCGCCGACGAGCTCTCCGGCGGTCACCACGGTCCACGGCGCCCCAGGATCCTCGTACACCTGCAACTCCGGGGATCTGTGCGCGGTGGTCTGGGACCCCACCACGTCCAGCTACGAGGCCTTCGTGTTCTACGTGTGCCAGCGGTACCACCTCGCGAACTGGTTCGGCGACGGAAACTACTTCGACAACCAGTCCTCCAGCGCACACACCTACTTCTACGGCTCCGGCGGCAACGTCCTTACTTCCTTCTATCCCCAGCGCACGAACATCGCGTACGACTGGGATCCGGTCTACTCGATCCGCAACTGCTAAGTGCGTAAACGCCGGCCCGGTGTTTATCTTCGGGCCGGCACCATGCGCACCGTGCTACCCTCGAAATCATGATCAGGACTTCCGCGCAGATGATGCCCCGTTCGCGGGGCTGCTGACGCACGGACGAATTTCGCATCCGAGGCCCCGAGACGGGGCCTTTCGTGTTTTCCCGGTCGGGTCCCGGCTCGCGGTCTCCGCATGAGACGGAGCAACCTATGACCGCATCACGGACCTACATCACGACGACGATCCCGTACGTCAACGCGCGTCCGCACCTCGGGTTCGCGTTGGAGCTCGTGCAGGCGGACGTGCTCGCGCGGCGGGCTCGGCAGCGCGGTGAGGATGTGCGGGCGCTGACGGGGACGGACGACAACTCGCTGAAGAACGTGCTGGCGGCGCGGGCGGAGGGCGTGCCGGTGCGGGAGCTCGTCGATCGCAACGCCGCCGCGTTCGAGGCGCTGCGTGAGCCGCTCGATCTCTCCTTCGACGACTTCATTCGCACGAGCAGCGATCCGCGTCACCGCAGCGGCGTCGAGCGGCTCTGGGAGCTGTGCGACGCGCGCGGCGACCTCTACCGGAAGCATTACTCCGGGCTCTATTGCGTTGGCTGCGAGCAGTTCTACGCACCCGAAGACCTGGTCGACGGGCGGTGTCCCGAGCACGGCACCGAGCCGCAGCTCGTGTCCGAGGAGAACTGGTTCTTCCGGCTCTCGCGGTACGCGGACCAGCTCAGGGAGCTGATCGGGAGCGGGCGACTGCGCATCGAACCGGCTTCGCGGCGCAACGAGATCTTGTCGCTCATCGACAGCGGGCTGCACGACTTCTCGGTCTCGCGCTCGCACAGTCGCGCGCACGGCTGGGGGATTCCGGTGCCCGGCGATCCGTCGCAGGTGGTCTACGTGTGGTGGGACGCGCTGGGGAACTACGTGACCAGCCTCGGCTTCGGGACCGACCATCCGGATTACGCGACGTGGTGGGGTGGGAGCGAGCGCCGCATTCATCTCGTGGGGAAGGGCGTGATCCGGTTTCACGCCGTGTACTGGCCCGCGATGCTGCTTTCGGCCGGGCTGCCGCTGCCGACCGAGATTCTGGTGCACGACTACCTCACCATCGACGGCCGCAAGATCAGCAAATCCAGTGGAGCTACGGCGGATCCGGCGCGGCTGGTCGCGCAGGCCGGGACGGACGCGGTGCGGTGGTGGCTGCTGCGCGAGGTACCGCGTGTGGGGGATGCGGACTTCACGCTGGAGCGGCTGGTCGAGCGGGCGAACGCCGAGCTGGCCGGGGGATTGGGGAACCTCGTGCATCGCACGATCACGATGATTCACAAGTACCGCGGGGGAGCGGTGCCGACCGCGAGCGGTGGCGGCGAGGCGCTCAAGAGCGCGTATGAGGAGGCGTCAGCAGCGATCGACGAGGCGCTTGATGACTTCGACTTCCGGCGTGCGACGTCGGCCGTTTGGCGGATCGTGGATGAGGCCAATCGGGCGATCGACGGCACGCGGCCCTGGGAGTTGGCCAGGGCCGAGCGCGACGGCGATCTTCTGGCGACGGAACGCCTCGATGCGGCACTGGCGGCCCTACACGCCGCGTGCGTAACTCTCGCGGCGAGCCTCACGCCGTTCCTGCCGTCGGCCGCGGAGCTGATCGCCGCCCAGTGCACGCCGGTCGACGGGGTGCTGCCACAGAGTGCTGCGTTGTTTCCCCGGATCGAGGTCTGATCGAGCTCTGATCGGCGTTCGATGCGCTAGATGTTCCGAACCGCTTCCAGCGCGAGCAGCGCGACGTGCAATGAGAGGCAGGACTCCACCGAGTCGAGGTCCACGCCGAGGACGCGCTCGATCCGGTGCAGGCGCTCGTAGAAGGAGGGTCGCGACAGGTGCGCGGCGTCGGCGGCGGCGGACTTGTTGCGGCCCTGGTCGAGGTAGATGCCGAGCATGGAGACGAGATTGGTGCCGCGTTCGGTGTCGTAGGCGAGCAGCGGGCCGAGCTCGCGCTCGACGTACGTCTGCAGCCGTGCGTCGTCGCGCAGCAGGTGCAGCAGACCCCTGAGGCGCACGTCCACGAGGCGGTGGTACGAGGGGCCGCCGGTCTGCCGGATGGCGGCGTCGGCGACCTGGACCGCCTCGAGCAGTGACCGGCGCGCATCCCGGACCGCGCCGACAGAGGTGCCGACGGCGATGGCGAAGTCGCCGCCGTCCGGGCCGGCCAGCTTCCGGACCGTCGTCGCGAAGCTCTCCAGTGCCGCGTCCTCGCGGTCCTGCGGGCCGAGCGCGAGCAGCAGGCCGACCGAGTGCTCGTCCACGGCGCCGATCAGGGCGGCGAGGCGCTTGTCGCGGACGGCCGCCGCCGCGTTGTCGGTCAGCTCGCGCAGCCTGGACTGATGCTCCAGAGACGAGGCGTGGCCACGGAGCCGCAGCACGATGCCGACCAGGCGCTTGTCGTCCAGACGCACGCCGATCGCCCGCGCGCGCAGCGATATCTCCGAGGACGAGTGCGCGTGATTGAGGATGGCCGTGAGCAGCGTGCGGTGCGTCTGGCGCTCCAGCGACTCCCGGTCCCGCTGCATCAGCCGGTTCAGCGCCAGGGTCGCCGCGCCGCGCTCGGCCAGCATGATGAGCCGGCTCGGCGCCGGCGCCGGGATGCCGTCGCACACCAGCACGAGGCGGCCCCAGTCCTGGCCGCGCGCGCCGACGACCGTGGTCAGCCAGCCGGAACGCTCGTCGTACGCGGTCCTGGTCGCCGGCCGCACCGCGCGGGAGCGGCCCTCCCAGCCGTCGAGCAGCGCCTCTTCGGTGGTCGTGGCCGTGTCGTAGACCAGCACCTGGTGCGCCAGGTTCTCCAGCACGACGGGGTGCCCGGCCATCTTCGCGATCTGCCGGACCACCTCGGCGGGCTCCGCGCCCTCGACCGCGAGCTCGGTAAAGGTTTGGTGAACCTCCTCCGAGGCGCGCAGCTCGGCCAGCTGCGCGTCGATGATCCGGGCGTGTACCGCCTCGGTAATCGTGACGAAACGGGTGTCGCGGCCGAGCGTGATCACCGGTAGCCGGTGCTTCTCCGCCGCGAGCAGCAGTGGCTTCGGCGGGGACTGCGGGTAGCGGCGGCCGAGCTCGACGACCAGACCGGCGGCGCCGAGTCCGGCCAGGTCGGCTATGTACCGGGCCAGCGACTCGCGGTCGTCCGGCCAGGCGATCGCGGTGGAGAGCACCAGTTCGCCGCCGCGCAGGATCTCGCGCACGTCGGTCAGCTCGGTCACGTGCACCCAGCGCACCCGCCGGGCCAGACCCGCGGCGCCCGCCACCACCCGCGGGTTGCCCTGGCGCACGGCGTCCAGCGCGAGCACCTCGGCGACGGTCGGGTAGCCGGGCAGCAGCGGAACGCGGGAATCGGGCTCGTTGGACGGAGACAGCGACATCGGTGTCAGGCCTTCGGATCGACGGTCGGCGGCAGACGGCGGGTGAGCGGTTGTTCATTCGCCCGACACGCCGTGGTGCGACAGGTTGTCGCACGAATGGGCTTACTAGAGGCACTGTGACAGCTGGACGCTGCACTGGCAAGGTGGAAGAGCATTTCCGCAGACGACGGACTTCGACGATCGTGATCGGAAAGTCATCAAGAATCCGTCGTTCTGACTAAGTTTCCCTGCGGAATCCCTTGTCTGAACCTCGTTGTTTATGTCACGATCCTTCGGTCAGCGCGGCAGCGTGCTCGCCGACGCCGAGCGGGCCGTCTTCCGACAATCTGCCAATGCGCGACGAGCTTCGGCGTCAAAGCGTCTGAAGGACCCCTGAAGAGCCAGAACCTCACGCTCCGGGAGCGGACACTATGCATCAGTACATCGACGGCCGGCTCGCTGACGGCACCGGGGACGAGGAACTGACGGTTCTCGACCCGGCCACCGGACGCGTGGTGGCCGGGTCGGTGCACGCGGGCCCGGCCGACGTGGACCGCGCCGTCGCCGCCGCGCGCGCCGCGCTGCCCGGCTGGGCCGGGGCCACGCCCGCCGAGCGGAGCACGCTGATGCACAAGCTGGCCGCGATCCTGGACGAGAAGTCCGCGCAGCTCGCCCGGCTGGAGACCTCGCAGACCGGCAAGCCGATCCGGCTGACCACGAACTTCGACGTGCCCGGCACCGTGGACAACGTCGCGTTCTTCGCGGGCGCCGCGCGGCACCTCGAGGGCAAGGCGCAGGCCGAGTACAGCGGGCTGCACGCCTCCTCCGTCCGCCGCGAGCCGGTCGGCGTGGTCGGCTCGATCGCGCCGTGGAACTATCCGCTGCAGATGGCCGGGTGGAAGATCCTGCCGGCCATCGCCGCAGGCGACACCATCGTGCTCAAGCCGGCCGAGATCACCCCGCTCACCGCCCTGGCCTTCGCCGAGGCGTGCACCGAGGCCGGGATCCCGAACGGCGTGGTGAACGTCGTGACCGGGCGCGGCCGGGTCGCCGGCGAGGCGCTGATCGGCCACCCCGACGTGAACATGGTCTCCTTCACCGGGTCCACGCCGGTCGGCAAGCGGATCGCCGAGATCGCCGCGCAGACCGTCAAGCGCGTGCACCTGGAGCTCGGCGGCAAGGCGCCGTTCGTCGTGTTCGACGACGCGGACCTCGAGGCGGCGATCCACGGCGCCGTCGCGGGCTCGCTGATCAACACCGGACAGGACTGCACGGCCGCCACCCGCGCCTACGTGCACCGTTCCCGCTTCGACGAGTTCGTCGAGGGCGTCGCGGAGCTGTTCGCCGCCATCAGGCTCGGCGACCCGAACGACCCGGCGACCGACCTCGGCCCGCTCAGCTCGCCGCGGCAGCGCGACTCCGTGGCCGGATACGTGGAACGGGCCCGCGGCTACGGCGCGAAAATCGTGGTCGGCGGCGAGTTCCCGGCGGAACTGCGCGGCACCGAGTTCGAGCCCGGCGCCTACTACCGTCCCACCCTCGTGACCGGCGTGAGCCAGGACGCGGAGATCGTGCAGCAGGAGCTGTTCGGCCCGGTCCTGGTGGCGCTGCCCTTCGACTCGGACGACGAGGCGATCCGCATGGCCAACGACACCCCGTTCGGCCTCGCCGCCTCCGCGTGGACCAAGGACCTGGTCCGCGCGCACCGGGCCAGCCGCGACATCCAGGCCGGCTGCGTGTGGATCAACGACCACATCCCGATCATCAGCGAGATGCCGCACGGCGGCTATAAGCAGTCCGGCTACGGCAAGGACATGTCCGCGTACTCGCTCGAGGAGTACACGCAGGTCAAGCACGTCATGCACGACATCACCGGCATCGCCCGCAAGGACTGGCACCGGACGATCTTCGGCGCCTGACACCCGCACGACCCGCCGTCCCGGCAAGCCTGGGTTGCAGCAAGGACCTGATAAATACCCCCGGGGGTACCCGGATCACCAGAAGGCTGAGTCGTCTATGCCACCCTCGATACCGTTTCGCGACCCGGACGAAGTCCACGAGCAGCGCTCCCTGATCGCCCGGGCCGCGCGGGCCGGCTCGATGCGCAGAAGCAGCCGCGCGTACGCCGACTCGACCGCCGTCAGCCGCCGCAGGCTGCTGCGCGCCGGCGCGTTCGGTTCGCTCGCGGTGGCCGGGGCCGGTGCGCTGAGCGCCTGTGGCGTGGACCCCAAGTTCCCGGTCATCCCGGAGTCGATATCCACCGGCCGCTCCGCCGCCGACTACTCGGACTCCGAGAAGGTGGTCAACTTCCACAACTGGGGCTCGTACATCGACATCGCGTCGAGCACGAACACCAGCGACCACCCGACGATCGACGCGTTCACCAAGCAGTACGGGATCAAGGTGAACTACGTCGAGGACATCACGGACAACAACGAGTACTACACGAAGCTCGATCCGGACCTGTCCGCGGGCAAGGACACCGGCGTGGACCTGATGGTCTTCTCGGACTACATGATCCCGATTCTCCGGTACTACAACTACATCGAGAAGCTGGATCTCTCGGTGATGCCCAATCACAAGAACGTGCTGCCGGAGATCCTCAACGACCCGATCGACCCGGGCCGCAACTTCACCCTCCCCTGGGCCTACGGCTACACCACGATCGCGTACAACAACAAGATCGTCAAGGAGCCGGTCACCTCCGTCAAGGAGCTGTTCGAGCGACCCGATCTGCGCGGTCAGGTCGTACTTTTCGCCGAGATGGAGGACACGGTCGCCTTTGCGCTGCTGGCCCTCGGCCTCGACCCGGCGAACTTCACCGACGCGCAGTACACCGACGCGCTCAACTACATCTCCGCGGCGCGCGCCCGCGGCCAGGTGCGGCAGTTCATGGGCCAGGACTACATCAGTTCCTTCAGCCAGGGGAACATCGGCGCGACGATGGCCTACTCGGGCGACGTCGCGCAGCTCGGCCAGGCGAACCTGGTCACCGTGAACGTGCCCACAGAGGGCATGCTCGCCTGGTCCGACAACATGTGCATCCCCAACTACGCGCGGCACAAGAAGAACGCCGAGCTGCTGATGAACTGGTACTACAGCCCGGACATCGCGGCGCAGCTCGACGACTGGATCGACTACATCCCCTGCGTGCAGGGCGCGGTGGAGTCGCTCCAGAGCCTCGACCCGACGGCGGCGAGCAATCCGCTGATCGTGCCCACATCCAAGATGAAGACCGGCGCCAAGGGGTTCATGAACCTCAACGTCGACCAGCTCAACGCGTACACCACCCGTTTCCAGCAGATCGCCGGCTGACCCCCAGAATCGAAGGCAATTGCGATGAACACTCTCGACGCGGTCGGCGATCTGCGGCTGACCGGACTGACCAAGCGCTTCGGCTCGTTCACCGCGGTGGACGGCCTGGACCTGTCGATCCCGCAGGGCTCCTTCTTCGCCCTGCTCGGCGCGTCCGGCTGCGGCAAGACCACCACGCTGCGGATGGTCTCCGGGCTCGAGGACCCGACGGCCGGCCGGATATTCATCGGCGACACGGAGGTCACCACGACCAAGCCGTACAAGCGCCCGGTGAACACGGTCTTCCAGAACTACGCGCTCTTCCCGCACCTGAACATCTACGACAATGTCGCCTTCGGCCTGCGCCGCCGCGGCGTCAAGGACGTCAAGAAGCAGGTCGACGACATCCTGGCGCTTGTCGAGCTCGGCCACCTGGCCAAGCGGAAGCCGACCCAGCTGTCCGGCGGCCAGCAGCAGCGCGTCGCCGTGGCCCGCTCGCTGATCAACCAGCCGCAGGTGCTGCTGCTCGACGAGCCGCTCGGCGCGCTGGACCTGAAGCTGCGTCGGCAGATGCAGATCGAGCTCAAGCGCATCCAGACCGAGGTCGGCCTCACCTTCGTGCACGTGACGCACGACCAGGAAGAGGCGATGACCATGGCTGACACCATCGCCGTGATGAACGCGGGAGCGATCGAGCAGCTCGGCTCGCCCGAGGAACTCTACGAGAACCCGGCCACCACCTTCGTCGCCAACTTCCTCGGCCAGTCCAACCTCGTGGCCGGCACCGTCACCGGCAAGGAGGACGGCGTCGTCACGGTCGAGGCGCACGGCCACCGCGTCGCCCTGCCCGCGGAGCGTTCGCGTGTCGAGACCGGCGCGGTGATCATCGGCGTGCGGCCGGAGAAGGTGCAGCTCGCGGCGTCCGACGAGGAGGTTCCGGCCGGTCGCAACGTGCTGACCGGCGGCGTGGTCAGCGACGCGTCGTTCATCGGCGTGTCCACGCAGTATCTGGTGAAGATGCCCTGGGGCCAGGAGCTCGCGGTCTTCGAGCAGAACACCGGCAAGGAGATCTTCCGCCCCGGCACCGAGGTCGCGCTGCACTGGGACGCGAGCCAGACCTTCGGCCTGGACGGCAGCCAGGACATCGAGGCCGGCGCCGAGATCGACGACGAGGCGGCCAAGTGACCACACTCACCGAAGCGCCGCCGAAGGCCTCCGCGGTCCTCGGCGAGCCGAAGAAGAAGCGCAACCTGCTGCCCTACATCCTGCTCGCGCCGGGTGTGCTGTGGCTGGTGATCTTCTTCCTGATCCCGATCTTCACCGCCGTCTCCGCCTCGGTCCAGACCGGAAGCCTGGACATGGGCTTCAAGGTGACGTGGAACTGGGCGAACTACTCGGCCACCTTCAGCACCTACAACACCGAGATCGTGCACTCGCTGATCTACTCGGTCGCGTGCACGGTGATCTGCCTGGTGCTCGGCTACCCGCTCGCATACTTCATCGCCTTCCGCGGCGGCAAGTGGAAGAACCTGCTGATGGCCCTGGTGATCGCGCCCGCGTTCACCAGCTTCCTGATCCGCACGATCGCCTGGGAGACGATCCTGTCCGACCACGGCACGGTGGTCCGGATCATGACCGACCTGCGGATCACCAACCTGATGGACCACCTCGGCCTGATCACCGGGAACCACGTGCTGAACAGCCCGTTCTCGGTCGTGTTCGGCATGGTCTACAACTTCCTGCCGTTCACCGTGCTGCCGCTGTACACCTCGCTGGAGAAGATCGACCCGCGGCTGCACGAGGCGGGTCGCGACCTGTACTGCTCGGGCTACCGGACCTGGCGCTACGTCACCTGGCCGCTGTCCCTGCCCGGCGTGATCGCGGGCACCCTGCTCACCTTCATCCCGGCCGTCGGCGACTACATCAACGCCTACATGCTGGGCAGCCCGAACACCCAGGTGATCGGGCAGGTGATCGAGAACGAGGCGTTGCGCGACGTCTTCGGCTACCCGATCGCCTCGGCCATGGGCGTCATTCTCACCTTCGGCACGCTGGCGATCGTGCTCGCGTATGTCAAGAAGGCCGGATCGGAGGACCTGCTGTGATGACGAAGACCTTCGACTGGATCAAGGCGCACACCCTGCTGTTCGTCTCCACCCTGATCTTCATCTTCCTGATCGCGCCGAACGCGGTCATGCTGCTGTTCTCGTTCAACCAGCCGGCCAACAAGTACAACTTCATCTGGAACAGGTTCTCCACGAACGCCTGGAAGAATCCGTGCGCGAGCTCGGACATGTGCAGCTCGATCAAGCTCTCGGTCACCATCGCGATCATCGCGATGATCCTGTCGACGGTGCTGGGCACGATGGTCGCGTTCGCGATGATGCGGTACCGCTTCAGGGGCCGCACGTTCCTCAACGTGCTGCTGTTCCTGCCGATGGCCGCGCCCGAGGTCACCATGGGTATCACCCTGATGACCTTCTTCTTCAACACCACAGGCAGCAACTCGCTCGGCTTCGGGACGATCGTCATCGCGCACGTGATGTTCTCGCTGAGCTACGTGGTGGTGACGGTCAAGGCCCGGCTCGCGGGCATGGATCCGACGCTGGAGAAGGCCGCGGCGGACCTGTACGCGACGCCGATCCAGACCTTCCGCCGCGTGACGCTGCCGCTGGTGATGCCGGGCATCCTGGCCGCCGCACTGCTCTCCTTCGCGCTGTCGATCGACGACTACATCATCACGGTGCTGACGGCGGGCAACGAGGTGACGTTCCCGATGTACGTCTACGCCTCGTTCCAGCACTCGGTTCCGGCGCAGATCGACGTCATCGGTTCGACGATGCTGCTCATCACGCTGGCCGGCATCACGTTCGCCCAGGTGCCGCAGATCATCAAGACCCGCAAGGCATAACGGTTCATTTCGATTGGGGGCCCGGGCCCCGCGCGGCACCGGCCGCGGGTTAGGGTGTTGAACCGCCGAACCCGCGGCCGGTTCGGTGTTTTCGGGATCGGGCGCGGCGGAGGGAGTTCGCGGTGGGCGCGGAGTTCGACGCTGCTCTGGAGGCGGCCCGGGGTGGCGCCGCCGAGGGGGTGGCCGTGCTGTGGCGCGCGCTCAATCCCGCGCTCGAGCGTTACCTGGCCGCGCTGGTCGGGCAGGCGGCGCAGGACATCGCCTCCGAGACGTGGCTGCAGGCCGCGCGCGATCTGCCTTCCTTCCGCGGGGACGCCGCCGGGTTCCGGGTGTGGCTCTTCCGGATCGGGCGCAACCGGGCGATCGACGAACAGCGGCGCGCCGGCCGACGGCGCGAGGAACTGCTGGCGGAACCGGGCGAATTCGCCGGCGCGGCCCCGGACGCCGCGGCGGTGGCCGAGGAGCGGTGGGGCACCGATCGGGCGCTGGCGCTGCTGGCGCGGCTGCCGAGGGAGCAGGCCGAGGCGGTGCTGCTGCGCTCGGTGGCCGGGCTGGACGCGAACGAGTGCGGGCGGATTCTCGGCAAGCGGCCGGGAGCGGTGCGGGTCGCGGCGATGCGCGGCCTGCGCGGGCTCGCGGCCATGCTGGAAGACGCGGCCATTCTGGAAGAGGAGCCCGCGCACGAGTCTTCATCTGCCGACGTGGTGAGCGGGGTGTTCCGATGAGGCAGGGTCCGTCGATCAGTTCCCGCGGCGCACGGCGGCTGTTGCGCGGTGCCCCGTCCGCCGACCCGCACGAGCAGCGGGTGGCCGGCGTGCTCTCCGCGCTGGCGCCGGATGACGCGTCGGGTGCGGAGGTTCCCGAGGTCGTGCTGCGGGCATTCGCGCGGAACGCTCCCGTCGGCGGAGCACGGCGCTCGGGCGCCCGGATGCTCCGCGTCAGTCGTACGGCCGCGCTGAAGGCGGCGGTGGTCGTCCTGGCTCTCTCCAGCGGCACGGTCGCGGCGGCCGCCGCCGACGTGCTACCGGGACCGGCGCAACGTACGGCGCACAGCCTGTTGGGCGGATGGGGAGTTCCCGCGCCGCGCACGGCGGCACCCCATTTCGCTCCGACCTCGCCCGCCACGACACCCAGCGCCAGTGCGGGTGCCAGTGCCGGCGCGGGTGCGGGAACCGCGCAGCCGAGCGCTTCGAACACCGCCACGGCGTCGCCGACCATGACCGCGTCGTGTTCCGGCCCGAATACGCACGCGGCGAGAGCGCACTGCGCGCCACCGGCCGTGACGAGCTCGGCGACCACCTCGCCCGGCCCCGGGCACCCGACGCAGACGGCCGGGCACGGCCACACGCCGAAGCCGCACAGCGGTTCGACGCACTGAGATCCGTCGTCACCAGCACCGGTAACAATCGCGGCGCCCGGCTCGCCTCTTAGTCCGGAGCCCCGCTGCCGGGCTCGCGTGCCGCCGCGCAGGCCCGATCCCCCCGTAGCGCTTCCGCGGCGGCACGCCTCCAGAGCACGCCGAAGGCACAGTCCATGCCCGAGAACGACCCGAACGAGACGACGCAACTGCTGCCGCTGGCACGCGCCGCCGATCCCCAGACCGCCCCGATACCCGTGTTCGCGGACTCCACCAGCCGCCGCCGCGTGGTGCGCCGGACCGCCGTGGGCGCATTCCTCGCCGCGGTCGGTTACTCGCTGATGGTGGTCTGGGGCCTGCTCGGCGGGCCGGTCTCCCCGAGCACGCTGACGCCGTTCTCCGCGCCGCATGCGGCTCCTGCCGCGCAGCCGAAGACGCCGTCGGCCGGGACGGTGACCGTGCCACCGGCACCGTCCACCTCAAGCGTGAGCGGCGGCACGTCCTCGGCGGCGACCCACTCCGCGAGTCCATCCGCCGCACCAAGCACCCCGGCTTCCACGTTCGCCTCGCCGAGCCCGAGTGTCTCGGCCACCGGGCATCGCCAGGGCAAGCCGGGTAAGACCGCCAGCCCCGGGCATGGCTGACGGCCACCCGCTATGCGCGAGTAACACTTCTGAGCCCTCTGTCGCCTATACATCGACGAGGTCACCGGATACATGGTGTGGGCCGTACCCGGAGGTCTCGTGAAGGCTGCGGCCGCGGCGCCCTGACTCCCGTCCCCGTCGCCGCGTCCGCAGCCTTCGGCCCCGCCTCAGTTCTGCCGCAGCGCCGGCATCGGCACCGGCACGTTCAGACTCGTCGCGCCGACGCCGACGCCGCCGGCACAGCTGTTCGGCGGGAACGTCGTCTGACCGCGGCTCGACGGGGCTCCGGCGGCCCAGAACATGTAGCCGAGCATGCCGTTCGTGCTTCCGGCGCCGGCCGGGGCGATCGAATCGACCCAGCCGCTCGTCGAACTCTGCAGCGAAGAGGCGAAATTGTTGCACTCGGGCAGCACCTGGCTCTGCCCGGCGACGAACACCGAGCCGGTGAACTTCGCCGGGGCGAGCGGTGCGATCGGCGGGCTGTAGTTGGGTTTGCCGTCGACGTGCTCGAGCCAGTTGCTCTCCGCGCTGCTGGTGGACGGCTGCTTGCTCGGCACCATCGCGTTCGCGTAGTCGAGCACGGGCTTGCTCGTGGTCAGCCAGTTCGCCGTCGCATACTGGTCGAGCGCGATCAGGTAGCGGTCGCCGGCCGCCAGATCGATCGTCAGCCGCGCGGTCGGGTCGGCGCCGGTCGCGTCGTACGCGTGAACCGCGCGGTAGGCGCTGATGAACGACTGCATGCCGGTCAGATTCGGGCTTGAGCTGTTCTCATAGTCGATCTCGATGCCCACACCGAGCTGCGTGGCCAGCGCCGCCGCCTTCTGGCCGAGCAGGGTGGCGTTCTGCGTCAGGGCACTGTCCCAGTCGGCGGTGTACGTGATGCCGCCGATCGAGAGCATGACCCGGACGCCGTGGCTCGTGAAGTAATCGACGACAGCCTGGTCCATGCCGTTGGGCACGCCGTTCGTGTCGCCGGCGTCGGTCGTCCCGTCGAGCAGCTTGAGCGGATCGGCGAACGCGAGCACGACCAGGTTCACCGAGGGACTGCCGTTGCCGCGGTCGATCATCCAGTGGTTCTGCGTGTCGAACGTGGTCATGTTCGGGGCAGTCGCCCACGTGCACTGATCCGAGCCGCACAGCCAGGCCCCGTAGACCTGGACGGGATCCGTGCCGGCAGCGGCCGACGCCTGGGCCGCGGCGTGGGTCTGGGCGTGTGCCGGGGCGGTGAGCGCCGGGGTGATCAGCAGGGCGGCCGCGGCGCCGAGCACGCCGAGCCGGTGGGTGATTGTCCGCATGAAGCTGTACGCCTCCTGGCGTTGCCGGGGTTCCCGTCCCCGAGCACACCAGAACTGGTTTAGACCTTTGTCAAGCGGCGTGAATGACTTCCACAGTGCAAGATTCGGGTAGCTGATCTGACACCGGTGCGGTTGGTGTCTGCCCCATGGCCAGCACCAAGATGGTTCGTCGAAGCCCGTGACGCAGACACAGTGAGAGGGATCCCCCATGGAAGTCAGCCATGCGTTGGCCGGGGCCGCGCCGGTGCCGTTCTGGCTGGACGACCCCGGCCGACCGCAGGCACTGCCCGCGCTCGCCGAGAACCTGACCTGCGACCTCGTCGTGGTCGGCGGCGGCTACAGCGGGCTGTGGACGGCGCTGATCGCCAAGGAGCGGGACCCCGGCCGCGAGGTCGTGCTCGTCGAGGCGAACCGGATCGGCTGGGCGGCCTCCGGGCGCAACGGCGGCTTCGCCGAGGCCTCGCTGACACACGGACTGCCCAACGGCATCGACCGCTTCGAGCCCGAGTTGCGCACGCTCGTGAAACTGGGCGAGGCGAACCTGGACGCGATGCAGGCGAGCGTGCAGCACCATGGCATCGACTGCGACTGGGAGCGCACCGGTCAGCTGAGCGTGGCCACCGCGGAATGGCAGGCGAACGACCTGGCCGAGTACGCGGACGTGGCCGGGCAGTACGGCGAGCATGTGGAGTTCCTCGACCGCGACGCCGTCCGCGCGCAGGTGGACTCGCCGACGTACCAAGCCGGGCTGTGGGACCGCGAGGGGTGCGCGATGGTGCACCCGGCGAAGCTGGCCTGGGGGCTGCGCGACGCGTGCCTGGCGCTGGGCGTGCGGATCTACGAGGGCACCCGCGTGACCGGGCTGGAGAAGTCCGGCAACGGGATGGCGCTGCGTACCCTGAACGGCCGTCAGATCTCGGCCGAACGGGTGGCTCTCGGCACCAACGTCTTCCCCTCGCTGCTCAAGCGGGTGCGGCCGTACATCGTGCCGGTGTACGACTACGCACTGATGACCGAGCCGTTGACCGAGGCGCAGATGGAGTCCATCGGATGGCGTAATCGTCAGGGAATCGGCGACAGCGCGAACCACTTCCACTACTACCGGCTGAGCGCGGACAACCGGATCCTGTGGGGCGGCTACGACGCGGTCTACCACTACGGCAACCGCATCGCGCCCGAGCTCGACCAGCGGCCGAAGACCTTCGAGAAGCTGGCCCGGCACTTCTACGAGGCGTTCCCCCAGTTGGCGGACGTCCGCTTCACCCACAAGTGGGGCGGCGTCATCGACACCTGCACCCGATTCTGCGCGTTCTTCGACACCGCTTACGACGGACGAGTGGCGTACGCGGCTGGCTTCACCGGTTTGGGTGTAGGCGCGACCCGGTTCGGCGCACAGGTGATGCTGGACCTGCTCTCCCGGGAGCAGACCGAGCTGACCGAGCTGGACCTGGTGAAGTCGAAGCCGCTGCCGTTCCCCCCGGAGCCGTTCAAGTCCGTCGGGATCAACGCGACGGCCTGGTCGCTCGGCCGCGCGGACCACAACGAGGGCAAGCGCAATCTCTGGCTGCGCACGCTCGACCGCTTCGGCCTCGGCTTCGACTCGTGAGCAGTTGAGAGTGCCGCTGTAAGGCAAAACGCGCGCCCACCGACACTCTGGAAAGTGACGCGGCCCCCGCCTGCGGCGCAGACTCGAAACCAGAACCCCACCGGACACCGTGACACTGAAGAGGTCTTTCGTGAGCAAGCATGTGACGCACTGGATCGACGGCGGACCGTGGAGCGGCTCGGCCGAACGGCGCGGCGACATCTACGACCCGGCCACCGGCGCGCTCACCGGCTCGGTGGACTTCGCCGCGGTGCGCGAGGTGGACGACGCGGTGGCCGCCGCGGCCGCCGCGTTCCCGGCCTGGCGCGGCACCTCGCTGGCCAAGCGGGCCACGGTGCTGTTCAACTTCCGCGAGCTGATCAACGCGCGGCGCGACGAGCTCGCGTCGATCATCGTCTCCGAGCACGGCAAGGTGCACTCGGACGCGCTCGGCGAGGTCGCCCGCGGCATCGAGGTGATCGAGTTCGCCTGCGGCATCCAGCAGTTGCTCAAGGGAGGTTTCACGGACCAGGCGTCCACCGGGGTCGAGGTCTACGAGCTGCAGCAGCCGCTCGGCCCGGTCGCGATCATCTCGCCGTTCAACTTCCCGGCGATGGTGCCGATGTGGTTCTTCCCGCTCGCCATCGCCACCGGCAACACGGTGATCGTCAAGCCCAGCGAGAAGGATCCGTCGGCGGCGAACTGGATCGCCGCGCTGTGGAAGGAGGCCGGCCTGCCGGACGGCGTGTTCAACGTCGTGCACGGCGACAAGGTCGCGGTGGACCGGATCCTGGAGCACCCGGACGTCAAGGCGGTCTCCTTCGTCGGCTCGACCCCGATCGCCCGCTACGTCTACGAGAACGGCACCCGCTACGGCAAGCGGGTGCAGGCCCTCGGCGGCGCGAAGAACCACATGCTGGTGCTCCCGGACGCCGACCTGGACCTGGCCGCCGACTCGGCCGTCAACGCCGGCTTCGGCGCGGCCGGCGAGCGCTGCATGGCGGTGTCCGTGCTGGTCGCGGTGGACCCGATCGGCGACGAGCTGGTCGGCAAGATCGTGGACCGGATGGGCAAGCTGCGGGTCGGACCCGGCTGCTCGGCCGCCTCCGAGATGGGCCCGCTGGTGACCGGCGTGCACCGGGACAAGGTGACCTCCTACCTGGACGCGGGCGTCGCGGCCGGGGCCAGCCTGGTCGTCGACGGCCGCAAGCACCCGGTCGACTCGCTCGCCGAGACCGGCGTGGACACGGCCAACGGCTTCTGGCTGGGTCCGACGCTGTTCGACAACGTCGGCCGGGACATGCCGGTCTACACCGACGAGATCTTCGGCCCGGTGCTCTCGGTGGTGCGCGCCAAGTCCTACGAGGACGCGCTCGAGCTGATCAACTCGAACCCGTACGGCAACGGCACCGCGATCTTCACGAACGACGGCGGCGCGGCGGCGAAGTTCCGCAACGAGGTCGAGGTCGGCATGGTGGGCATCAACGTGCCGATCCCGGTGCCGGTCGCCTACTACTCCTTCGGCGGCTGGAAGGCCTCGCTGTTCGGCGACTCGCACGCCTACGGTACGCAGGGTGTGCACTTCTACACCCGGACGAAGGCCGTGACGCAGCGCTGGCTCGACCCGTCGCACGGCGGCATCAACCTGGGCTTCCCGACCAACGCCTAAGGGTTCTTCCGGTGAAACACATCGTGCATTCGGCGTACTTATATACGCCGATTGCACGATGTTTCGTCGTGCCGGCCCGGCGATGCTGGATACATGACGAAATGTACGAACTATGACAAGGGAGCCGTCGAGCGGCTCTTCGAGACCCAGGGCGGCCTGGCCACCCGGGCGCAGCTGATCGAACTCGGCGTTCCGCCCTCCACGCTGCGGCTGCGGGAGGGCCCGGACAGGCCGTGGAGCCGCGTGCTCAAGGGCGTGTGCGCGAGCCGGGCGGATGCGCTGAAGGGCCTCGGCCGGATCCGCGCCGCGCTGCTGTATGCCGGTCCTGGCGCGATCGTGACCGGGCTGGCCGCGCTGCGCGTGCACCGGGTCGCGGCCGCGCGGACCGATGATCCGCGCATCAAGGTGCTCATCCCGCACGGCAGGCGGCGGCAGTCGCACGGTTTCGTGCTCGTCGGGCGCACGACCAGGCCGCCCGAGCCGGTGCGGATCGAGGGCTGCGCGGTGGCGCCGCTGCCGCGCGCCGCCGTGGATGCGTGCCTCGACCTCAAGGACAAGGAATTCGTCCGCTCGATCATCAACGAACTCGTCTACAGCCGCCGCTGCACCCCGGCCGAGCTCTGCGCGGAACTGGCGGCGCATCAGGTGCAGCGTTCGGCGCGGATGCGTGCCGTGCTGGCCGAGTTCAGTGCGGGAATCCGCACCGGCGAGGAGGCGGACTGCCAGGAGCGGCTCGCCCGTGCGATAGCGCCGCGTCCGGTGTGGAACCGCAGGATCGTCGAGCAGGCGACCGGCTGCGTCGCCGTGCTCCCGGGAGCGCTATGGCCGGATCGGGGCATCGCCCTCGAGGTGGCTCCGGGCTTCCAACCGAGCTCCGCCGCGCTGGACCGGGCCGCGGCGCGCCGTCGCTGGATGGCGACGGTGCTCCGGCTGACGGTGGCTCAGGTGAGTCCGTCCCAGGTCCGCGAGCGCTGGGACGAGGTGTGGGAGGAGCTCAGCCGACTGCTCGACCGACCGCCGACCTACCGCCTGCCGCGCGGATACGCCCTGGCCTGATCGAGATGAGCGAGTACCAGCAGCCAGGCGCCGCACCAGCAGAGCGAGCCCAGAACGTCCGTCAGCCAGTGGTAGTTCGACCAGAGCAGTCCGAAGATCGTCAGCACGAGCAGCGCCGCGACGATTCCGCCGAGCAGTTGTCGCGCGAGCCGGCTCGTCCAGACGCACACGCCGAGCAGGTAGCCGGCCGTCACATAGCAGCAGACCGCGTCGGCCGTGTGCCCGGAGGGGAAGAAGCCGAGGGTCGCGTTGCCCAGCGTGACCTCGCCGGGCCCGGGTCGGCCGACCCAGATCTTCAGCGGAATCACCGTGGCCAGCACGATCCCGGCCGCCGCGGCGAGGAGCGGCGGCCGCCAGGATCGCGTCAGCCAGGTGGTCAGCCCTGCGACTGCCAGCAGGCTGAGTACCGCGGGGGCCTCATCCCCGAGGTTCGCGCAGCCGCGCCCGAGGGAGGCGAGCCAGTGCAGCCCCGAGGTGGTGGCGGCGTCCTGGATCCCGTTGCGCACGTGCACGTCGAGCCTCGTCAGCGGCCCGTGCGAGGCCACCTGCCAGAGCAGCAGGCCGAAGGCGCAGAGCAGCGCGGCCGGCACGATCCACCAGGAACGCCGGGACGGGGAGGGGCCGCGCTCGATCATCGCCCCAGACCCTACGCCCTCGGCCGGCTCCGGGCGGGCAGCCCGCCGCGGGCACGGAAACGCCCGGCGCCGACTCCCCGTCTCCGAGGTGCCGACGCCGGGCCGAACAGTCTAAATCGCCTTGAATGTCACGTTACGCCCGCTTCCGCGGTTTCGCATCCCTCGCCGCGCGACCGCCCCTTACTGGGCGGTGAGCTGCTCGAAGGCCGCCTCGATGAGGTCCAGGCCCTCGGTCAGCAGGTCCTCGCCGATGACCAGCGGCGGCAGGAAGCGCAGCACGTTGCCGTAGGTGCCGCAGGTGAGCACGATCAGGCCCTGCGCGTGGCAGACCTTGGCGATCTGCGCGGTGAGCGCGGCGTCCGGGTCCTTGGTGCCCGGCTTGACCAGCTCGACGGCGATCATCGCGCCGCGGCCGCGCACGTCGCCGATCTGCGGGAAGCGCGCGGCCAGCTTGTTCAGCCGGGGCAGCATGATCTCGCCGATCCGGCGGGCGGCGGCGGGCAGGTCCAGGCCGCGCATCGTCTCCAGCGCGCCGAGGGCGCCCGCGCAGGCCACCGGGTTGCCGCCGTAGGTGCCGCCGAGGCCGCCGGCGTGCGCGGCGTCCATGATCTCGGCGCGGCCGGTCACCGCCGCCAGCGGCAGTCCGCCGGCCAGGCCCTTGGCCGTGGTGACCAGGTCCGGTACGACGCCCTCGTGGTCGACGGCGAACCAGTCGCCGGTGCGGCAGAAGCCGGTCTGGATCTCGTCCGCGATGAACACGATGCCGTTCGCCCGGCAGAACTCGGCGATCCGCGGCAGGAAGCCGAGCGGCGGCTCGATGAAGCCGCCCTCGCCCTGGATCGGCTCGATGATGACGGCGGCGACGTTGTCCGCGCCGACCTGCTTCTCGATCTGCGAGATCGCCTGCGCCGCGGCCTCCTCGGCGCAGTTCTCCGGGCCGGTCGGCCAGCGGAACGGGTAGGCCATCGGCACCCGGTAGACCTCGGGGGCGAAGGGGCCGAAGCCGTTCTTGTAGGGCATGTTCTTCGCCGTCAGCGCCATCGTCAGGTTGGTCCGGCCGTGGTAGCCGTGGTCGAAGACGACGACTGCCTGCCTCTTCGTGTGGGCGCGGGCGATCTTCACCGCGTTCTCCACGGCCTCCGCGCCCGAGTTGAACAGCGCCGACTTCTTCGGGTGCTCGCCCGGGGTCAGCTCGGCCAGCTGCTCGCAGACCGCGACGTAGGACTCGTAGGGCGTGACCATGAAGCAGGTGTGGGTGAACCGGCGCAGCTGCTCGCCGGCCCGGTTGACCACGGCCTCGGCGCTGTTGCCCACGCTGGTGACCGCGATGCCGGAGCCGAAGTCGATCAGCGAGTTGCCGTCCACGTCCAGCACCACGCCGCCGCCCGCCTGGGTCACGAACACCGGCAGCGTGGTCGAGACGCCGTTCGCCACGACCGCGTTGCGCCGCTCGAACAGCTCCCGCGAGAGCGGGCCCGGGATCTCGGTGACGAGGCGGCGCTCCTGCGGGAGCGAAGGACCGCCGTGGGCGAGCGCGGACATGGGGGGTCTCCATTCGATCGGCATGCGGAGGCTGCGAAGAGGCTCTCGATCGACCCTAACCGAGCGCGCGGCGGCCGACACCTCGCAGATCGTCGCGAAAATCCGGACCTTCCTTCGCACAGTGTCTACGCCTACCGCGGTCTACGCCTACCGCGCCGCCCCCGGATCGATACCATCAAGCCGACACGTCATCAGGCCTCAGGCAGGGAAGTCGCGGCGGCGTTGCTTTGGCGATGCGATGTCGCGGACGGCCTCAGGGTAGGGAAGTCACGGCAGCGTTGCTTTGACGGTGCCAGCGGACGGCCTCATGGTAGGGAAGTCACGGCAGCGTTGCTTTGGCGATGCCAGCGGACGGCCTCATGGTAGGGGAGCGTTGCTTTGACGATCGACGACAGCGTGTCCGCGGGCACTGACGCCCCCCGGCGGCAGGGCATGCGCGAGGGCTGGTACCCGTGCCCGAGCGGGGCGCCGCAGCTGCGCTACTGGACCGGCTCGGCGTGGACCGAGCAGACCCGGCCGGACCTGGTCAGCTGGGTGCACGGCGACCGCATGCTCGACGTGCCCGGCGTCTTCGCGTACGGCCGCACCCCGGACGAGAGCGCGGGCGGCCGACCCGGTCCGCTCGAGCCCCATATCTGGCGCCGCGCCCGGCTCGCGCTCATTCTGGCGGTCCCGATCTGGGCAGCGATGACCTTTCCGCTCGGGCTGCTGCTGTCGTACCTCAACCTGCCAGGGTCGGTGATTCCGTTCCTGGCGCTGGTCATCGTGCTGGCGGGCGTCGGGACGTACGGCAGGTGGCAGATCGTCGGGCGCTGGCTGTGGCTGCGCTACCGGCCGGAGCCCAAGAAGGCGGTCCCGATCCCCAAGCAGCGGCCGGATCTGTGGGCGGAGCTGCGCGAGGCGGGCTTCGTGGACGCGGCGCGCCGGCTGGACGAGGAGGTCGCGACCGGCGAGCTGACGGACGTGGACTACGTGCGGGTGGCGCGGGTGGTGCAGCGCACGGCGCGGCAGAACGGCCCGGAGCAGCTGGCTCCGATAGCGGTGGCCATCCAGGAGAAGGGCGGCAGCGCCTTCCCGCACTCCTCCGGGCAGCGCGACCTGCCGATGCCGCGGCTGGTGCAGCACGACCTGGTGACCGGCCAGGCCCGGCTCGGCGTGGCCGCGCAGAGCGACCGGAATCCGGCGACGCATCAGAAGGAGTGGTTCGCGCTAGACACGGAGGTGCTGCGCACGTCCATGCTCGTGGTCGGGCCGCCCGGAGCCGGTAAGACGCGATCCTTCGCGCGGCCGATCATCGAGCTGCTGGGGCTGCAGACGCTCGTCGGGATGGCCTCGGTCGTCGTCATCGACCCGACCGGTTCGGCGTTCGACGCGCGGCAGCTGCCGGACTTCTTCGACGTCGACATCGATCCGAACGGGGAGCCGGGGCCGGGTGCCTGGGGCTTCGACCTGTTCGGCGGGGCGAGTGGGCCCGAGGAGGCGGCGGACCGGCTGGCCGGAGCGGTATTGCCGCCGGACACCGCGGTGCACGACCCGGCCGTGGACTCGGCCGCGCGCAATGCGCTGTACAGCGTCATCGCGGAGTTCCACGAGCGCAACGACCGCTATCCGCTGCTGCGCGAACTACTCGACCTGGTGCTGACGCAGAGCCCGGTGCCGCTGCTCAACGAGCGGCTGCGGCTGCTCGACCGGCCACAGCTGATCGACCTGTTCGACGGCCGCCCGCGCAAGTTCTCCATGCGCGATATCGACCGGCCGCTGCGCGTGCGCATCGCCCTGCCGGAGGGCAGCTCGCCGCAGGCCGCGCGGATCCTCGCCCGGCTCGCCATCGCCCAGTTCGTGCAGGTGGTGGCGGCGCCGGAGGCCAATCGCGAGGTCTTCAAGGGCCTGATCGTGGACGAGGCGGGCCGCTTCGTCGACGAGTACGTGGTGCAGGGTCTCCAGCGAGCGCGTGCGGCCAACGCCGGGATCGTGCTGCTCACGCAGTCCCTCTCACAGTTTCCGGAGCACCTGCGCTCGGCCGTCTTCACCGGCACCGGCTGCAAGGCCGTGTTCGCCGGCGTCGAGCCGGCCGACGCGCGCTACTTCGCGGACTACTGGGGCACGTCGTGGTCGGCGGAGACCACCGTCACCACCGGCACCGCCACGACGACGTCCACCGGGCACATGTCCACGCCCGGGTCGCCGGGCCGCTTCGGGCGCGGCGGGGAGAAGTCCGTCGTGCAGTCGCTGACCGGCTCGACCAGCACGCAATACCAGCGTTCGGTGGCGACGCGGGCCGTGGAGCGGTACGTCTGGTCGCCCTCGGACATCATCAACGAG
>NZ_DASZKT010000248.1:0-24185 GCF_035552695.1 Actinospica sp. | reverse complement strand
GCGGTCACCTCGCCGACGATTCGGATGCCGAGGCCCGGCCCCGGAAACGGCTGCCGCCACACGATCTCAGTCGGCAGGCCCAGCTGCTCGCCGACTCGGCGCACCTCGTCCTTGAACAGCGACCGCAGCGGCTCGACCAGTTCGAACTGCAGATCGTCAGGCAGGCCGCCGACGTTGTGGTGGCTCTTTATGTTGGCGGTGCCGGTGCCGCCACCGGATTCGACCACGTCCGGGTACAGCGTGCCCTGCACGAGAAAATCGACCGTCTCACCGTCGTCGCCGGCGGAAGCGACCACCCCGCGGGCGGCCACCTCGAACGTCCGGATGAATTCGCGTCCGATGATCTTCCGCTTCTGCTCGGGGTCGCTCACCCCGGCCAGCGCGTCCAGGAAGCGGGTGCGCGCGTCGACGACCTTGAGCGAGACGCCGGTGGCCGCCACGAAATCCTGCTCGACCTGCTCCGGCTCGCCCTTGCGCAGCAGCCCGTGGTCGACGAAGACGCAGGTCAGCTGGTCGCCGACGGCCCGCTGCACGAGCGCCGCGGCCACCGCCGAGTCCACCCCGCCGGACAGCCCGCAGATCACGCGCTTGCCGCCGACCTGCTCGCGGATCACGGCGACCTGCTCGTCCACCACGTTCTCGGTGGTCCACTCGGGCTTGATCCCGGCGCCGTTGTACAGGAAGTTCTCCAGCACCCGCTGGCCGAACTCGGAGTGCAGCACCTCGGGGTGGTGCTGGACGCCGTAGAGCCGCCGCTCGTCGTCCTCGAACGCGGCGACCGGGGTGCCCGGCGTGGACGCGGTGACCTTGAAGCCATCCGGCGCCGCCACGACCGAGTCGCCGTGCGACATCCACACGGTCTGCTCGGCCGAGCTGCCGGTGAACAGCGTGGACCCGGTGTCCGCCACGGACAGCGCGGTGCGCCCGTACTCCCGCGTTCCGGTGTGGTCGACCACGCCCTCGAGCGCGCGCGCCATGGCCTGGAAGCCATAGCAGATGCCGAAGGTCGGGACGCCCGCGCGGAACAGTTCGGCGCCGACGCCGGGCGCGCCCTCGGCGTACACCGAGGAGGGCCCGCCGCTGAGGATCACCGCGGCCGGCCGGCGCTCCAGGATCTGCGCGGCCGTCCAGGTGTGCGGCACGATCTCGCTGTAGACCCGCGCCTCGCGCACGCGGCGGGCGATGAGCTGGGCGTACTGCGCACCGAAGTCGACGACCAGGACGAGGGGGGAGGTGGGGGCGTCATCCATGATGGGGTTGATTCTACCGGCCCGCACGGTGCGCGCCTTTGCCGCCTGCCTGCGCCCCGCACGCTGGGCGGCGGGGCGCAGGTCCTGGCGAATGGGCTTGGCCGTCTGGCAATCCTTCGCGAGGTCCCACAGCCGGATCCGGCGACCGGACGCGCCGGACCCGAGCCGATCGCTCCGGATCCATTCAGCAGGGACAACGACTGAGCGGACTTCCGGTTACGCGGGCGGCGGCGTACGGAGCGCACGAAGCCGCACTACACGCGTCCGCGGCCGAGTTCAAGCAGGGCCATGGCGACAGTGGTGCCGGGACGGCCGAGCTCACGGGTGTAGCGGCCGATGACCTCGGTCTCCCGGCGCAGGTCGAGACGGCGGCCGCCGTCGGCCATCCGGGCGGCCTGGATCTCGGCGGACACGGCCATCCGCCCCCGGATCAGCTCGATGATCTGCGCGTCGAAGGCGTCGATCCGTTCCCGGCCGCCGAGCACCCCGCCCGGCGCGGCGGGATCGGCGGGATCGGCGGAATCGGCGGAATCGGCGGAATCGGCGGCGCGGGGATCGACGGATTCAGCGGTAACGGCGGCAACGGTGGAGACGACGTCGTCGACGGGCTCGGCGGGTGCGGTGTTCACAGGGCTCTCCTCGCGGTCTGCGGTCGGCGGATCCGCACCGACCCCCGCCCCGGGGGCTCCGCACACACGACGGCGCCCCGGACCAAGGATCGGTCCGGGGCGCCGCGGGGGTCTCGGCTGAGTTTCTCAGCGCTCGACGATCGGGCCTGCCGGAACGATCCGGTGGCCATAGCTAAATCGACGGGCGCTACTGCTCATGCGCGCAACCTTAGCAGAGAACAGCGGAGAGCCCGCCGACCCGCACCGAAGGGTACGAGAGGCGGGCTCGCGGCCCGG
Source organism: Actinospica sp. (assembly GCF_035552695.1). NCBI lineage: Bacteria > Bacillati > Actinomycetota > Actinomycetes > Catenulisporales > Actinospicaceae > Actinospica > Actinospica sp. The sequence goes on along the minus strand of NZ_DASZKT010000248.1, from coordinate 22,030 downwards.
CTCAGCTGTGCCAGGCCTGCGCGTTCGCGGTCTCGGTCTGCGAGTACGCGTCGTGCGCCTGCTCGACGGCAGCGCCGATCGCCTGCAGCACCTGGTTCAGGTCGGTCTGGGACGAGTCCCACTTCGACTGCTGAACCTGGTAGTTCTCGGCCGCCGCGCCCTGCCAGCTCTCGACGATCGGCTTCAGCTGCGACTTCAGGTCCTCGAGCTTCTGGTTCAGGCTGTTCGACGTCTGCTGGATCGTCTGCGCCGCGTTCGCCAGCTCGGCGAAGGTAACCAACATACGCTGGTCGCTCATGGTTTTCTCCCCTCAAGAAATCTTCGCTACCGCGGCCTCGACGGGGCCGCAGGTGATTCTGGAACTCGGACGGACTACTGCAGGCCGCTGAGCAGCTTCGAGATCGAACCCTGGTTCGTCTCTTCGGTCGCGGTGTAGTTCTTCTGGTTCGAGTCGATGGCCTGGCCGATCGCGTCCAGCGCCTGGGTCAGCTTCTGGCCGTCGTCCTGGAACCGCTGCATCAACTGCTGGAACGCCTGGTACGCCGAGCCCTGCCACGAGGCCCCCAGAGGCTCGACGCTGCTCTGCAGCGAACGCATCTCGGCGTTGATCTCCTGCACGCATTGCTGGACGGACTGCGCGGCCTTCGCCATGTCAGCGCTTGTAGCCCGGAAACTGCTGCCTGCCATTTGTCGCCACCTTCCCCGTTCTTAGGAATGGTCTTATCTGCCTGATCGCCACCGGCCCGGGTAACTCCACGGCCCGGCAGTGGACTGCGAGTCCCGCCCCGCCCGACGCCCCCCACTGCGCAGTCCCTGCCCAGAGGTGCCGACCGCGGTTTCTCCCGCAGCACCCAAGCTACTTGGCGAGCAGTCGGGAGCGGTAGTCGAGGAGTCGATATTACCGGGCCTTTACGTTTGGGGCGGACCCGGGACGACTCCCGCGATCCGGCCGGACACCCGACGTATGCGAGTGCTGCTATCGCACTCGCAGGATCTTGAGCAGCCGCAACGCCGAGCCGAGGTACTTGGTGTAGCGGGCCGGGCCGAGCCCCAGCGAGGGGGCGATGGGCAGCACCGTCTGGCGCGCCACGGTCTGCACCTCGGTGTAGCGCCAGATGCCCTCGGCGCCGCTGCGCCGGCCCAGGCCGGAGTCGCCCATGCCGCCGGTGGCCGCCGCGACCGAGCCGAAGGCCGCCGCGTACGCCTCGTTGACGTTCACCATGCCGGAGTGCAGCCGCAGCGCCGCCTCCTTGGCCCGCTTGGTGTCGCGGGTCCAGATCGACGCGCTCAGGCCGAACCGCGAGTCGTTCGCCGCCTGCACGACCTCCGCCTCGTTCTCGAAGCGGTAGAGCGAGACGACCGGGCCGAAGGTCTCCTCGGCGTACAGCGTCATCCCGGCGGCCACGTCGGTGAGCACGGTCGGCTCGTAGAACAGCGGGCCCACGTCCGGGCGGCGGCGTCCGCCGGCCAGCACGTGCGCGCCCTTGATCCGCGCGTCCTCGACCTGCTGGGTCACGGTCTCGAGCTGCTTGGTGTTCGTCAGCGAGCCGACGTCCGCGGCGAAGTCCAGCGTCGAACCGAGCTTGAGCGCCTTGACCTCGGTGACGAAGCGGTCCACGAACTGGTCGTAGACGGCGTGGTGGACGTACATCCGCTCGATGGAGATGCACAGCTGCCCGGCCGAGGTGTAGCAGCCGCGGATAGCCCCGGACACGGTCTTGTCCAGGTCGGCGTCGTCGAACACGATCATCGCGTTCTTACCGCCGAGCTCCAGCGAGCAGCCGATCAGGCGGCCGGCCGCCTGCTGCGCCACCTGCCGCCCGGTGCGGGTCGAGCCGGTGAACGCCACGTAGTCCGCGTGGTCCACGACGGCCGGTCCGGTGACCGGGCCGTCGCCGGTGACCACCTGCCACAGTTCCGCGGGCAGCCCGGCCTGCACGGCGAGCTGCCGCAGGTAGACGCCGCTGAGCGCGGTCTGGTTGTCCGGCTTGTGCACGACGCCGTTGCCCGCGACGAGGGCCGGCAGGATGTCCATCGCGGCCAGCGCGAGCGGGTAGTTCCACGGGGTGATCACGCCGACCACGCCCTTGGGCTGCCGGTACTCGGTGACCTTGGTGATGATCGGCAGCACGCCGAGCTTGTGCCGCGGCCGGAGATAGCCGCGCGCGCTGTGCGCGTAGTGCCGGGCGGTGGCCGCGGAGACGCCGATCTCCTCGAACGCGTGCAGCCGGGTCTTGCCGGTCTCCACCTGGAGCAGGCTCAGCAGGTGCTCGGAGTTGTCGAGCAGCAGGTCGTGCAGCCGGCGCAGCACCGCGCAGCGCTCCCCGACCGGACGCGCGGCCCAGGCGGCCTGCGCGGCGCGGGCCTTCTCGAAGGCGTGCCGGACGTCGCCGGGACCGGACTGCGGCAGCTCCACGATCGTCTCGCCGGTCAGCGGGGCGACGATCTCCACCGACTGCGGGTTCGAACCCACGGTCAGCTGGTCCACCAGCCGGGCGGCGAACTCGCGCGGCAGGAAGGGCCGGATGGACTCGAGCCGCTCGGCCTGTCCGGGGACGGTGGTGGTCGTGGGCTGCTCCTGGGCGGCCTCGGGAGCGTTCGTCGTGTCGCCAGCGGTCATAACGCAAAGACTAGGGCGCACGCCGTCCCGGGGAAACCGCGCCGAGCGCGGCGGAACTGGGACCGGCCGCAAAACTCCGGTCAAATCCCGGGGCCGGGAGCCGTCCCGGGCCCGCGCGCGGTCCGTGCGGACGGTGCGGACCGTGCGGTCCGACTCAGACCACCGTCAGCGGCAGCAGCTTCTTGCCGGTCGGCCCGACCTGGATCTCCGTGCCCATCTGCGGGCATACGCCGCAGTCGAAGCACGGGGTCCAGCGGCAGTCCTCCACCTCGGTCTCGCGCAGCGCGTCCTGCCAGTCCTCCCAGAGCCAGTCCCGGTCCAGGCCCGAGTCCAGGTGGTCCCAGGGCAGCACCTCGACCTGCTCGCGCTCCCGGGTGGTGTACCAGGTCACGTCCACCGGCTCGTCCTCGAGCGCACGCCCGGCCGCCGCCATCCAGCGGTCGTAGGAGAAGTACTCGGACCAGCCGTCGAAGCGCCCGCCGTCCTCCCAGACGGCGCGGATCACCTTGCCGACGCGCCGGTCGCCGCGGGAGAGCAGGCCCTCGACGATGCCCGGCTTGCCGTCGTGGTAGCGGAAGCCGATGGCCCGGGCGTAGTTCTTGTCCGCGCGGACGACGTCGCGCAGCTTGCGCAGGCGGTCGTCGGTCGTGGCCGCGTCAAGCTGCGCACACCACTGGAACGGCGTGTGCGGCTTGGGGACGAAGCCGCCGATGGAGACCGTGCAGCGGATGTCCCGGGAACCGGTCGCCTCGCGGCCCGCCTTGATGACGTTGCGCGCCATCTCGGCGATCTGCAGCACATCCTCGTCGGTCTCGGTGGGCAGCCCGCACATGAAGTACAGCTTCACCTGCCGCCAGCCGGCCGAGTACGCGGCCGTGACCGTGCGGATCAGGTCCTCTTCGGAGACCATCTTGTTGATGACCTTGCGGATCCGCTCGGAGCCGCCCTCCGGCGCGAACGTCAGGCCACTGCGACGCCCGTTGCGGGAGAGCTCGTTGGCCAGGTCGATGTTGAACGCGTCCACCCGGGTCGACGGCAGCGAGAGCGAGGTCTGCGTGCCCTCGTACCGGTCGGCCAGGCCCTTGGCGAGGTCGCCGATCTCCGTGTGGTCGGCGGAGGAGAGCGAGAGCAGCCCGACCTCCTCGTATCCGGTGGCCTCGAGCCCGGCCTTGACCATGTCGCCGATCCCGGTGATCGAGCGCTCGCGCACCGGCCGGGTGATCATACCGGCCTGGCAGAAGCGGCAGCCGCGGGTGCAGCCGCGGAAGATCTCCACGCTCATCCGCTCGTGCACGGTCTCGGCCAGCGGCACCAGCGGCTTCTTCGGGTACGGCCACTCGTCGAGGTCCATCACGGTGTGCTTGGCGACCTGCCACGGCACGCCCGAGCGGTTCGGCGCGACCCGCTGGATCCGGCCGTCGGCGAGGTATTCGACGTCGTAGAAGCGCGGCACGTACACGCCGCCGGTGGCCGCGAGCCGCAGCAGCAGCCCGTCGCGCCCGCCCGGCCGGCCCTCGTTCTTCCACGCGCGGGTGATGTCGGTGATCGCGAGCACGGCCTGCTCGCCGTCCCCGATGACCGCCGCGTCGATGAAGTCCGCGATCGGCTCCGGGTTGAACGCCGCGTGCCCACCCGCGATGACCACCGGGTGCGTCACGTCCCGGTCCCTCGCCTCCAGCGGAATCCCCGCGAGGTCCAGCGCGGTGAGCAGGTTCGTGTAGCCGAGCTCGGTGGAGAACGAGACGCCGAACAGGTCGAAGTCCCCGACCGGCCGGTGCCCGTCCACGGTGAACTGCGGCACGCCGTGCTCCCGCAGCTGCTCCTCCATGTCCGGCCAGACCGAGTAGGTCCGCTCGGCCAGCACGCCCTCGCGCTCGTTGAGCACCTCGTAGAGGATCATGACGCCCTGGTTCGGCAGCCCCACCTCGTACGCGTCCGGGTACATCAGCGCCCAGCGCACGTCGCAGGCGTCCCAGTCCTTGACGGTGGAGTTGAGCTCGCCCCCCACGTACTGGATCGGCTTCTTCACCGCGGGCAGCAGCGGTTCCAGGTCGGGCCAGACGGACCGCCCGGTGATCCGGTCGAAGGTCGGTGCGCTCATGCCTCCCAGGGTAGCCGCCCCGGCGCACGCCTCGGACAAGTCGCAGGTCAGCGCGCGGTCGAGCGGAGGCGCACGTTCTGCAGGAGACCGATGGCGACGAAGTTGGCGAACATCGAGGAGCCGCCGTACGAGACGAAGGGCAGCGGGATGCCGGCGACGGGCATGATGCCCATGGTCATGCCGACGTTCTCGAACATCTGGAAGGCGAACCAGCAGACGACGCCGCCGGCCAGCAGCATCGGGAAGGTCTCGGTGGCCTGCCGCGCGATGACGCAGCCGCGCCACAGCACGACGGCGAACAGGGCGAGGACGGCGAGGCCGCCGATGAGGCCGAGTTCCTCGCCGATGACGGTGAAGACGAAGTCGGTCTGCTGCTCGGGGACGAACTGGCCGTTGGTCTGGGTGCCCTGGAACAGGCCCTGGCCGAACACGCCGCCGGCGCCGATGGCCAGGCGCGCCTGGTGGGTGTTGTAGCCGACGCCCTGGGGGTCGAGATTCGGATCGGCGAAGGCGGCGAAGCGGTTGACCTGGTGCTGGGCGAGCAGGTGCAGCTTCACGGCGGCGAACGCGCCGGCGCCGCCGACAAGCCCGAGTACGGCGAGCTTGTACAGCTTGACGCCGGAGATGACCACCATGCCCGCGGTGATCGCCATGACCACCATGGTGCTGCCGAGGTCCGGCAGCAGGCTGATGACGCCCATCGGCACGGCAGCGGCGAGCAGGGCGAGCAGCAGAGTGCGGCCGCCGGGACGGGCCTCGTCGATGCGGCGGTCCTCGATCTGCGCGAGCATGCCCTTGCTGCGGCGTACGGCGGGGCGGTACGCGAGGATCATCGCCAGCGCCATCACCACTCCCAGCTTGGCGAACTCGGCGGGCTGGATGGAGAAGCCGCCGCCGAGCTCGATCCAGGAGCGCGCGCCGTTGACGACCGTGCCGAGCGGGGAGAGCACCGCGAGCAGGCCGATGAAGGAGAGCACGTAGACGATCGGCGTCAGGGCACGAAGACGCTTGTGGTCGAGCGCGCTGACGCCGACGGCGAGGGCCACGCCGATGAGCGCGTTCAGCGCGTGCCGCTTGAGGAAGTACTGCGGGTCGCCGCCGGTCAGCTCGGAGCGGTCGCGGGTGGCCGACCAGACCATGACCGCGCCGACCGCCGCGAGCGCCATGGCCGCGCCGAACAGCGGCCAGTCGAAGCGCCGCAGCACGCTGCCCTGCCGCAGCGCCGCCGTACGCCGCGACCGCGCCGGGCCGACCGGCGGCAGACCCGCCGTCTCGCCGATGATCATGAGGCCGCGCTCCGCCCGCGCCGCGCCGCCGACGGGGCCGACGACGCGGCCGCCGGCAGAACTCCTGGCGGAACCAGCGACACACCGGCCGCCGAGACACCAGCCGCCGACCCGCCCGTCGCCCTCATCGCTTGCCCCGAGTGCCGAGACCCGCGGGCGCCTCGCGCGGAGCGGGCGGCGGGGGCGCGGCCGGGGGCCACTGCTGCGGGTACGGGAAGCTCACCGGCAGCAGGCCGTCCGCCGAGATCACCGGCAGGTTCGGCGGGGGCGTCGGAAGCAGCGCCGCGTTCGGCAGCTGCGCGCCGCCCTGCACGCCGAACATCGCCTCCTCGATCTTCTCCACCGCCGGTCCGGAGACCTGCGCGCCCTGGCCGCCCTGCGGGACCATCATCACGACCGCGTACTGCGGGTGGTTCGCCGGGACGACGGACGCGAAGACCGAGGTCGGGTTCTGGCCGTACACGTCCGCGGTACCGGTCTTCGCGCCGATCGGGATCGTGTTCTGCGGCCAAGCGCCGTACACGCCGGACGCGGTGCCCTGCTGGGCCACGCCCTCCAACGCGCTGATCAGGAAGTCGTGGGTGGACGAGGAGATCGGCACGTGCGAGACCACCTTCGGCTGGTAGGTCGAGGCGACCTTGCCGCCCGGCGTGAGCACGGCCTGCAGCAGATGCGGCTGGTAGAGCGTGCCGCCGTTCGCGATCGTCGCGTACACCCGCGCCAGCTGAAGCGGCGTCACCTCCACCCCGCCCTGCCCGATCGCCTCGAGCACCGCGTCACCGCCGCGGAACTGCCAGCCGTCCAGGCAGTTCTCGTACGCGATCTCCTTGAGGTACGCGGCGCGCGCCGGGTCGGAGGCCGCGACGTCCGGGTAGCCGTCCTTGCCGTGCGCGCACCAGTCGGCCTTGTTCGCCTGCCAGGACGCCAGCTTCTCCTGCCGCGTCTGGATCAGGCCGGGCGCCTCGCCCGGCAGGTCGAGCCCGGTGTCCTTGCCGAGCCCGAAGTCCAGCGACATCGACTGCACCGGGTCGGCGGGGTGCGCGACCGGGTGATTGCCGCCGTCGCGCACCCACATGTCGTAGGCGACGCGGTAGAACACGGTGTCGCAGGAGACTTCGATGGCCTGCTTGAGCGTGATCGGCCCGTACGCCTCGCCCTCGAAGTTGTGGAAGTCCTGGCTGCCGATCGCGAAGTCGGTGGAGCAGTCGTAGGTTCCGTCGGAGGGGAACCCGGCCTGCAGCATCGCGGAGGTGGTCACGGCCTTGAAGGTCGAACCGGGCGGGTACTCCCCCTGGTATCCCCGGTCCAGCAGCGGCGTGCCAGCGGCGGTGCTGGTCAGCTGCGCGTACGTCTGCGGATTGATGCCGCCGGTCCACACGTTCGGGTCGTACGTCGGGTAGCTCGCCATCGCGACCACGCCGCCGGTGTTGACGTTGAGCACGACGACGGCGCCCGAGTTGGCCTTGCCGTAGCTGTGCGTCTCGGTGTCCCAGACGCCGTGGGTGGACTGGATCGCGTCCGCGAGCGACTTCTCCGCGACCGCCTGCACGTGCGAGTCGATGGTGGTCACGATGTCGTCGCCGGGCACCGGCGCGGTCTGCGAGACGGTGCGCACGGCGCGGCCGAGGTTGTCCACCGCGACCTCGGCGACGCCCGAGCGGCCGCGCAGGATCGAGTCGTACTCCGACTCCAGGCCGGAGCGCCCGACCATGTCGGTGGGCTGGAAGTCGTTGCCCGGCTTGGCGAGTTCGGCCGTGGAGACCGGCGAGAGGTAGCCGAGCATCTGCGCGGCGTTGGCGCCGAACGGGGCCGGGTACGTGCGCGCGGCCGCGGCCTGCGCGGTGATCCCGGGGAACTTGTCGTGGTCCTCCAGGATCTCCAGGCCGATCGAGGTCGGCACGTTCGTGGCGACCGGCACCGGCTGGTACGGCGAGCCGGCCCAGCAGGGCTGGCTGACCGTCGCCGAGCACAGCCTGATCTGCTGCGCGATCTGCTTCTCCGGCATGCCGAGCAGCGCGGAGAGCCGGTCGAGCACCGCGATCCCGCCGTGCGGCTGCTGTTGCAGGGTACTGAGATCGGCGGTGACCTCCAGGGTGGCCTTGTTCGCCACCAGCGGATGCCCCTGGTCGTCCAGGATGTCGCCGCGCACGGCCGGGGTGGCCACCGAGCGCAGGTCGTTGGCGGCGGCCGCGGCCTGGAACTCGGGCCCGGAGCGCACCTGCAGGTACCACAGCCGGCCGCCGAGCGTGGCCAGCAGTGCGAGCACGAGGACCTGGACCACGCCCAGGCGGGCGCGGGCGCCCTCGAGACGTTGCGGGCGGTACATGGGGTTCTCCCGGGGGTGGTTCGTGCCTACTGGCTGGCGGTGCGGACGGCGATGCGTTCGCCTATCGCGTTGCCGACCGGCGCGAGCAGCAGGGTCCGCCGGCCGTCGGCGCGGCGGGCCAGCGCGGACAGGCCGGGGAGCACGATCGGAGTGGCGACCGCCGTGTAGAGCGCGCAGGCCACGGCGCCTTGCGGCAGGTCGGCGCTGCTGAGCGTGCCGCCCTCGCCGAGCAGGGTGCCGAGGACGGCGTTGCCGAGAGTCGCGACCGCCGCGTAGATTCCGGCGAACGCGCTGGTGCGCAGCGCGGAGCGGTTCAGGTCGGTCGCGGTCCGGCCCGCGAGCGCGCCGACGAGCGTGAGCACGATGGCGTGCCGCCCGGTGGCGGTGACGGAGGGCGGCGCGAGGTCCACGGCCAGCCCGGCGCCGAATCCGGCGACCGCGCCGAGGTTCGGCCCCCAGGCCACGCCGAGCGAGAGCACCGCGAGGAGCACGAGGTCGGGCTCGGCGTACGGCAGATGCAGCTGCGGCAGGACGCTGAGTTGCAGGGCCAGCGTCAGCGTGACGGCCGCGGCGGCCAGCCCGAGCCGGAGGAGCGCGCGCATCAGTGGGCTCCCCCAGCGCGCAGCATCGCGTCGCCGGGATCCGCGCCCACCGGCTTCACCACGATCCCGACGGTGTCCACGGAGGTCTCGTCCACGTACGTCGTCACCAGCACGGTCCGGGTCAGCTGCCCGGGTGTGGCCAGCACCTTGGTGATCTTGCCGACGGGGACGCCGGGCACGCTGGTCGAGGCGTCCGCGGTGCCGAGGGTCAGGACCGGCCGACCCACCGTCAGCTTCAGCTGCGGATCGAAGAACTCGACGCGCAGCGTCCGCGCGTCCTGCCCGACCGCCGTGCCGATCGGACCGGAACCGGCCAGCCGTACGCCGATGACCGAGTCGGGGTCGATGGCCAGCAGCACGGTGGACGTGGTCGGCCCGACACTCGCGATCCGGCCGACCAGGCCCGCGCCGGTGAGCACCGTCTGGTCGGCGGCGACACCCTGGCGGCTCCCGGCGTCGAGCGTGGCCGTCCAACTGCCGTCCTGCGTCGGGGAGAGCGCGACGAGCTGCGCCGAGACGGTGCGCAGCCCGCCGAGCGCGGTCGCCTGCTGCAGCGCGGCCAGCTGCGCCGCCTCGCCCTTCGTCTGGGCGCTGGTCTCGACCTGGCCCTTGAGCGTGGCCACCTGCGCCTGGAGGTTCTTGATCCGCGCCTCGTCGGACGCCGAGTGCCCCCAGCCGTCGAACAGCGAGCCGACCGAGTGCGTCGCGGCGGACGCCCCCCGCTCGACCGGCCCGAAGACGGTCGCGGCGACGGTCCGCGCCTTGTTCAACGGGCCCTGGCCGCCCGGCTTGGCGCCGTGCGCGTCCACCGTGATCAGCACGAATCCGGTCAGCAGCAGCACGCCAAGGACGAGTCGGGTCCGGCGGGTGTCTCGCATGTACCTTTAGTCCTCGGATGGTCTCGATGGGTTCAGCGACGCGACCCGGCGCCGAGTACCGGCTGGAGTGCGTCGAAGTCCTCGACGCAGCGGCCGGAGCCGAGCACCACCGAATCCAGCGGGTTCTCCGCGACCAGCACCGGCATCCCGGTCTCCCGGCGCAGCCGCTGGTCCAGGCCGCGCAGCAGGGCGCCGCCGCCGGTGAGCACGATGCCGCGGTCCATGATGTCCCCGGACAGCTCCGGCGGGCACTTGTCCAGCGTGTCGCGCACCGCGTCGATGATCTGGGTGACCGGCTCCTCCATCGCCCGGCGGATCTCCGTGGAGGTCAGCACGATGATCTTCGGCAGGCCGGAGACCAGGTCGCGGCCGCGCACCTCGGCGTGCAGCTCGCTGTCCGTCTCGTCGGCCGAGCCGATGGCCAGCTTGATCTCCTCGGCGGTGCGGTCGCCGAGCAGGATCGAGTACTCCTTCTTGGCGTACTGGATCACCGCGTTGTCCAGCTCGTCCCCGGCGACGCGCACCGAGTTGGCCGTCACGATCCCGGCGTAGGAGATGACCGCGACCTCGGTGGTGCCGCCGCCGATGTCGACCACCATGTTGCCGGTGGCCTCCTGGATCGGCAGGCCGACGCCGATCGCCGCGGCCATCGGCTCCTCGATCAGGTGCACCTGCCGGGCCCCGGCCGCGTCCGCGGCGTCCTCCACCGCGCGCCGCTCCACGCCGGTGATCCCGCTGGGCACGCAGATGACCACGCGCGGCTGGGCGAACATCCGGCGCGGGTGCACCTTGCGGATGAAGTAGCGCAGCATCCGCTCGGCGATCTCGAAGTCGGCGATGACCCCGTCCTTGAGCGGGCGGATCGCGACGATGTTGCCGGGCGTGCGGCCCATCATCTTCTTCGCCTCGGCGCCCACCGCGAGCACCGATCCGTTGTGTGTGTTCACCGCGACCACGGAGGGTTCGTTGAGCACGATCCCCCGCCCGCGGACGTACACCAGGGTGTTGGCGGTACCCAGATCTACCGCGATGTCCCGGCCGACGACCGACATGCCCATATTGCTGACTTACCTTCCGCGAGAGCGCGACTGGCCTGCCGCGGCGGCGCGGCGCAATCACTCCGGGCGAAGGGTTGCTGACGCCGAGTGAGGTTTCCCGCCGATCCTAACCAACAGCGCGGCCGTGTTCCGTGACGCTTGGGGTCGTTCCCGTCCGGCGTGTCGGAAGAAACGATCGTTCGCCCGGAAAGGTGATGGTTTTCAGCCCTCGGCGGCGTGGTCGCGGTAGCTCGGCACGAAGACGGAGACCGCGATCATGCCGAGCACGACGAGGATCCCGCCGCAGGTGATGGCGGTGCGTGTGCCCACGGCCGCACCCGCCACGCCGTGCACCAGGTCGGCCAGCCGCGGCCCGCCCGCGACGACGACGATGAACACGCCCTGCATGCGCCCCTTGAGCTCGTCGTCGACGACCGACTGGAGAATCGACTGCCGGAAGACCATCGACATCAGGTCGGCCGCGCCGCCGAGGGCGAGGAACGTCGCGGCCAGAGCGAGATTGTCGGACAGGCCGAAGCCGATGATCGCGAGTCCCCAGCAGCCGACGGCGATGATCGTCATCAGTCCGTGCCGCTTGAGCCGGGAGAACGAACCCGAGAGCAGCCCGCCGACGAGCGAGCCGAGCGGGATCGCCGCGTAGAGCCAGCCGAGCGCGAAGTGCTGGTGCGCGAAGGTGGTGTCGGCGAGCTGCGGGAACAGCGCGCGCGGCAGGCCGAAGATCATCGCTATCAGGTCGACGCCGAAGGACCAGGCGAGCAGCGAGTTCGCCAGTCCGACCCGGAAGCCCTCGACGATGTGCCCGACCCGCGCGCGGCGCGGCGCGTGCTCCAGCGGCGGCAGCGAGGGCAGTCTGATCACGGCCCAGAGCACGACGACGAGCCCGCAGGCGTCGATGAGGTAGAGCGCGGACAGGCCGGTGATCGGGATCAGCGCGCCGCCGAGCATCGGACCGATCAGCGCGCCGACGGACATGATGGTGCCGCCGAGCGCGTTGGCGGCGGGCAGTTCCTCGGGCGGAACGAGCCGCGGGATGGTCGCCTGCCGGACCGGGGAGTTCATGCCGAACATGCCCTGCTGGACCATCAGCAGCACGATGAGCAGCGCGACGGAGTCGACGTGCAGCGCGGCCTGCACCCACAGCGCGAGCGACGCGACGGCGACGCCGGTGTTCGTCAGCATCATCAGCGTGCGCCGGTCCATGGTGTCCGCGACGGCACCGCCCCAGAGACCGAAGACGATCAGCGGCAGCAGCCCGCAGAAGCTGGCTATGCCGACCCAGCCGGAGGAGTGCGTCAGCTGGTAGATCTGGTACGGCACGGCCACGGCCGTCATCTGGCTGCCCATCGCCGTGACGACGGTGGAGGTCCAGAGCCGGCGGTACGGCTTGTGCCGCAGCGGCCGCGTGTCGACGGCCAGGCGCCGTATTCGTCCGCGACGTTCCGCGTCGGGTTCGGCAGTCGTCACGGGGGGCACGGTATGGAATGGTAGCGGCTCGCAGTCCTTACGCGAGCCTTGTCCGCATTCCGATCGGATCACGGAGCGCAGTGGGCATCCGCAGTTCACCGCCAGTGGCTAGCGTGTCGGCATGAGCATTGGCGTTGACGTCATACCGGACCCCGACGGCGATCCCGAGCAGGTCTACCTCGAACTGGTCGGCCCCGTGCGCGCGCTGCGCATCGGCGGCGTCCTCAACGCGCGTGACGTGGGCGGCCTCGTCGGCGAGTACGGGAAGGTGCGCACGGGTCGGCTGCTGCGCTCGGCCTGCCTGGAGAATCTGACCGCCGAGGGCGTCGAGACACTCGCCGGCCTGGGTGTGAAGACCGTGATCGACCTGCGTACGCCGCTCGAGCGCGAGGTGCATCCGAACCTCGTGGCGGGCCTGCGCGAGGCCGGTGAGGTCGCCGAGATCAGCGTCGAACTGCTCAAGACGCTGGCCGAGCTGGACGAGCTTCCGGCCGGATCGCCGAGGGCCATGTACCAGTACCTCGTCGACACCTGCGGTCCGGGGATCGTCGTGGTGCTCGAACACCTGGCGAGGCCGGACGCGCTGCCCGCGCTCGTCCACTGCCTCGTCGGCAAGGACCGCACGGGCCTGACCGTCGCGCTGCTGCTGGAACTTCTCGGCGTGCCGCGGGACCTGATCGTGGCCGACTATGTCGCGAGCAACGCGGGCCTCGGCACGATCGCGCACACCGCCGTGCAGGCCGACGTGCTCGAATGGACCCTCGCCGGGCTCGACGAACGCTACGGCGGCCCGCGGGGCTACCTGGCCGCGCACGGGCTGCGCGAGGAGACCGTCGAGGCGCTGCGGGAAGCGTTCATCGACGGGCAGGACCAGCCCTAGCAGCGGGTACCGCTGATCCGCCGTCAGTCCTCGCGGCCGGTGAACGCCAGCGCCGTGCCGAGGCCGATCATGGCCAGGCCGCCCGCGCCGCCGACGAGCTCGAGGCGGCGCGGGGACTTGGCGAACCGGTCCCTGGCCGTTCCCGCGGCGAAGCCCCACGCGCAGTCGGAGGCGAGGGCGATGGTGGCGAAGATCAACGCGAGCAGCGCCATCTGCAGCGGCACGTAGCCGGCCTGCCGGTGGACGAACTGCGGCAGGATCGCGCCGAAGAACACGATGGCCTTCGGGTTCGCGAACCCGACCACGAACCCGACCACGAAGCCGTCGTGGATCGTGCGCAGCGGCGAGATCCCCTCGGGTGCGCCGAGCGTGGCGTCCATGGCGTCGCTCAGCTTGCGGCGGTGCCGGAACGCGGTGACGCCGAGGTGGACCAGGTACGCGGCGCCCGCGAGCTCGAGCACCGTGAAGACCAGGATCGAGCGCTCGACCAGCGCGCCGAGGCCGATCGTGACCAGCAGCGCCTGCACATACACGCCGCTGGTGTTCCCGAAGACCGCGATGACGGCCGTGCGCCTGCCGTACGTCAGAGCCCTGCCGATGGTGAACAACACGCTCGGACCCGGGATCACGATGATGACGAATGCCACCGCGGCGAACGTGAGCAGCCGATCGATCGAGAACATGGCCGGACGCTAACCCGGCGCGCACGAGCCGGGCAATGGACTCGGGCAATGGACTTCGGTTCCGGATCCCGCGTCCTCTCGCGCACTGCGTCTTCTTCTTACTGAGTCTTCTTACTGAGTTACTGAGTCCCCTTCCTGCGCAGCGTGGCGAACTGCGTCACCAGCGCCGGGTCGCCGGTCCAGCTCACCGCCCGCTCGTCCAGCCGCCCCCACAGCCACAGCAGCACCTGGCCCGGCTCGCCGCTGATCCGCGCCGCCTCGTTCCGCCCGTACCCGTCCGGCACCAGGTAATCGCCCACGGCCACGCCCCCGGGCCCGGCCGTCAGCGTCCACTCGCGCTCGCCCGCCGCGATCGTGACCGGCCGCTGGTCCGCGCTCCGCAGCACGTCGGCGAAGTGGTCCGGCCATTCCCCGCTGAGGAACGCGAGGAACAGGGTGAGGAACTCGTCGATTCCGTCCAGCGCGATGTCCTCCGGAATCGGCGCGAGTTCGAGCCCCGCGGTCAGTTCGGCGTCCACCCGGTGCACCACCGACTCATGGCACATCCGCCTGATCCAGAACCCGACCGTCTGGTCGGGGCCGTGCCAGGTGGCGGCCGGGTCGCCGGGACGGTGCTCGTCGAAACAGCCGGTCAGCGCCGCGTACGCCGCGTCCAGCGCGCCGGTCGGGCTCGGGTCCGGATCATCCGGCGGCCAGTCCTCAGGGAACTTGCCCTCCCGCACGCACTCGACCTTGTGCAGGTACGTCCGCGCGACATGGTGCGCCAGCTGATCCGCGGTCCATTCCGGGCAGGACGGCACCTGCCACGCCGGATCCGCCGCCGCGATCGCCGCGCGCATCAGCCGGAACTCCTGGTCGAGATGGCCGCGGAGCCGCGCGAAATAGGCCTCGCCGCGCTGCTTGGTCTTCGCCGTCTGCATACCACCCAGTGAAACAGAGGCCACCGACGGGGACCATGTCGATATACTCGCCGCCATGACCTCGGACGGCATCAGGCTCGTACGCCGCACGCACCTGGACACGGTGCGCTATGCCGGCTGCCTGTGTTGCGCCCCGTCCTCCTGCTGAAGTCCCCCTCACTTCGCAGCACCCTTTCGGCCCATCCGCGCCTTCGCGCGCGCCCGGCCGTCACGTGCGCGCCACTCCCAGGACGGGTCAATGTCTACACAGGTTTCCACCAAGAACGGTCCCTCGCTCGGCGAGCTGCTCGAATTCGCCCGGACAGCTGCCGCCGACACCTCGCTGCTCACCCGACTCGACACACTCCCCGACGAACGCACCTGGATCTCGCTGGAAGGTCCGGGCGGCAGCGAGGGCTGGCTGATCGGCTGGCCGCCCGGCGCCGAGACCGGCTGGCACGACCACGGCGGCTCACGCGGCGCCTTCGCCACCGCGGCCGGCACGCTGCACGAGTCCTCCATTCCGATCCCGCTGCCGACCGCCGGCTGGCGCAGCCTCGAACTGCTCGAGGATCTCGACCGCGAACTCGACCTGCCGGCCGGCAGCGGACGCGGCTTCGGCCCGCACCACGTGCACCAGGTGGTGAACCCGAGCGGCGAGGAACACGCCGTCTCCGTACACGTTTATTACCCGCCGTTGCCCCTGGTGCGGAGATACAGTCGGCGCGGGCGGGTATTGGGCCTCGAAACCGTCGAACTGCCCGGGCAGTGGTGAGCGCTATGGGGACGGACGAGAACGTGGGCGAGGGGGTGAACCCGCAGGTGCGCGGCATCGACGAGATTCTGTCGGAGGCTCGGGGCAGACTGGCGAGGGTGAGCCCCGAAGAGGCGTCCGCGCGGCAGCGCGCGGGCGCGCTGCTGATCGACATCCGGTATGAACTGTTGCGGAGGCAGGACGGCACCATCCCCGGCGCCCTGATCGTCGAGCGCAACGAACTGGAGTGGCGGCTCGATCCGCTCTGCGCGTACCGGCTACCGCAGGCCGAGCATCACGACCTCGAGGTGCTTGTTCTGTGCAACGAGGGGTATGCCTCCTCCCTGGCCGCGCTCAGCCTGCAGGAACTGGGGCTGAGTCGGGCCACCGACGTGATCGGCGGCTTCCAGGCCTGGGCCGCCGCCGGGCTGCCGGTGACAAGGTCCCCGAACGAGGAGTTTTCTTGATCACCTTCGAGAGCGTCTCGAAGCGATACCCAGACGGCACCGAGGCCGTCGCCGAGCTGAGCCTCGAGGCTCCGGACTCGGCCATCACCGTGCTGGTCGGGCCCTCGGGCTGCGGCAAGACCACCACGCTGCGGATGACGAACCGGCTGGTCGAACCGACCGGCGGCCGGATCCTGATCGACGGCGAGGACATCCGCCAGCGCCCCGTCGCCCAGCTGCGCCGCGGCATCGGCTACGTCATCCAGCAGGCCGGTCTTTTCCCGCACCGCACGGTCGCGGAGAACATCTCCACCGTGCCCCGGCTGCTCGGCAAGGACCGGCGTAGCGCACGTAAGCGCTCCCTGGAGCTGATGGAGCTGGTCGGGCTCGACCTCGGGTTCGCCGAGCGCTACCCGCACCAGCTCTCCGGCGGCCAGCAGCAGCGCGTCGGCGTGGCCAGGGCGCTGGCCGCCGACCCGGCCATCCTGCTGATGGACGAGCCCTTCTCGGCCGTGGACCCGATCGTGCGCAAGAGCCTGCAGGAGCAGTTCCTGCAGATCCAGGCCGAGGTCGGCAAGACGATCCTGTTCGTCACGCACGACATCGACGAGGCGATCCGGATCGGCGACCGGATCGCCGTGCTGCGCAAGGGCGGGCACCTCGCCCAGTTCGCGGCGCCGCGCGAGCTGCTGGAACGGCCGGCGGACGGCTTCGTCGAGGAGTTCCTCGGCCTCGACCGCGGCGTGCGCAGGCTGACGTTCATCTCCAGCAACGGCCTGAACCTGCGCACGGACGCGCTGGTCAAGAAGGGGGTCGAGCCGGAGGCCGGGCAGCTGGAGCTGCCCTGGCTGCTGCAGGTGGACGAGGCGGGCGCCCCGATCGGCTGGCTCGACCCGCGGCGGCCGGACACGGCGCCGATCCCGATCGGACACCCCTTCCTCGCCCAGAACGACTCGCTGCGCGCGGCGCTCGACGCGGCGGTGCTCTGCCCGACCGGCTGGGCCGTCGGCGTGGACGAGGAGGGCCGCGCCGTCGGCGTGGTCAGCCAGGAGGAGATAGCCGTCGCCATCCGGGAGGCGCACCGCGCGTCGCTGGAGGCCGTCTGATGAGCGGTGCGCTAGTCCATACGGGTGTGTTCGACATGCCGAGCTACGTCCAATCCAGCTTCCTGGGCCTGATCCGCACCCAGTTGGAGGTATCGCTCGGCGCGACCCTGGCCGGCCTGGTCATCGCGCTCCCCATCGGCCAGCTCTGCTCCCGGCTGCCGCGGATCTACCCCGCGACGCTCGGCCTGGTCACGATCATCTACTCGATCCCCTCGATCGCGCTGTTCGTGCTGCTGATCGACTACACCGGCGAGTCCGAGACGACCGTCTTCATCCCGCTGACCCTCTACACGCTCGCGATCCTGGTGCCCGGCGTCGTCGACGGGATCCGCTCCGTGCCGCCCAACGTCCTCGACGCCGCGGACGGGATGGGCTACGGCCGGATGCGCCGCTACCTCACCGTCGAGCTGCCGATCGCGCTGCCCACGCTGATGGCCGCGGTCCGGGTCGCCGCCGTCTCCTCGCTGAGCCTGATGAGCATCGGCTCGACCATCGGCAACTACGGCGGCCTCGGCGACCTGTTCCTGCTCGGCCTGAAGTTCTTCGACAACAGTCTGATCTGGGTCGGCCTGATCAGCCTGCTGGTGCTCTCCGTGTTCTGCGACATCCTGCTGCGCGGCGTGCAACGGCTGCTCACCCCGTGGGCCCGCTCCCTGCGGAGTGTCGGATGAACCTCTTCACGTACCTGCGTCAGTTCTTCGACGACCCGGCGTACCGCTCGGGCTACGACTCGATCTGGACCCGGCTCGTCGAGCACTGCGAATACTCCGCCGTCGCGCTGCTCATCGCGATCGCGATCGCGTTACCGCTGGCCATCCTGTCCGGACACACGGGCCGCGGCGACAACGCGATCTCGATCGTCGCCGTCGTCGGCCGCGCGCTGCCCAGCCTCGGACTGCTCGTGCTGCTCGCCGCCGAGCTCGGGCTCAGCCTCTCGGTGACGATGATCCCCTTGGTGCTGCTCGGCATCCCGCCGATCCTGCTCTACACGCACGCCGGCATCAGGGCCGTGGACCCGGCCGCGGTGGACGCCGCGCGCGGGCTTGGCATGACGCCCTGGCAGCTGGTCCGCCAGGTGGAGATCCCGGCCGCGCTGCCGCTGATCCTGGCCGGGCTGCGCGCCGCGGCCATCCAGATCGTGGCCACCGCGACGCTGGCCGCGGTGGTCTCCTTCGGCGGCTTCGGCCGCTACATCATCGACGGCCTCTACCAGTACGACTACGCGCAGGTCGTCGGCGGAGCGGTGCTGGTGGCGCTGCTCAGCCTGGTCACCCTGTGCGTGTTCTGGCTGCTCGACCGCCTGCTCGTCTCCCCGGGCCTGCGCACCCGCTAGGCCGAGGAGCCCGCCATGTCCAGGAAGACCTCCATCCACCCGCAAAGGAGCAATCCCGTGTCACCCAAGATCCTCCCCCGTTTCGCCGTTCCGGCGGTAGCTATCCTGGCCGCGAGCGCGTTGGCCGGCTGCGGCAGTACGTCCTCCAACTCGGGCGGCAGCCCGCTGGCCCAGTCGGCGTCCGCCGGCTCGGTGGTCGTCGGCTCGGACAACTTCCCCGAGTCCGTCCTGCTCGCCGACGTCTACGGCCAGGCGCTCGCCGCCAAGGGCACCAAGGTCGGCTACAAGTACAACATCGGCAGCCGCGAGGTGACGTACAACCTGGTCAAGAGTGGTTCGATCACGCTCAAGCCGGAGTACAACGGCGCGCTGCTCGCGTACCTCAACAAGAGCGCGGCGCAGACCTCGACCAGCGAGGTGGACGCCGCGATCACCGCCGCGCTGCCGTCGAACCTGGAGATCCTCACCCCGTCCGACGCGCAGGACGGCGACACCCTCACGCTCTCGAAGCAGGAGGCGTCCACGCTCGGCCTTTCGCAGGGCGCGACGATCGGCGACTTCGTCACGAAGCTGGCCGGCAAGTCGATCACCATCGGCGGCTCCCCCGAGTTCCAGACCAGGACGCAGGGCCTGGTCGGCCTGGAGAACGACTACGGCCTCAAGGCCTCGCAGATCACCTACAAGACGCTGGACGCCGGCGGCCCGCTCACCGAGAAGGCGCTGACCTCGGGCCAGGTGGACGCGGGCGACCTGTTCACCACCGACACGACGATCTCCTCCGGCGGCCTGCTCACCCTGGTCGACAGCAAGGACATCTTCGGCGTGCAGAACGTGCTCCCGCTGATCAACAAGTCGAGCCTGAGCCAGACCGGCGTCACCGCGCTGAACGCCGTGGACGCCAAGCTGGACAGCGCGACGCTGCTCAAGCTGGACGCCGAGGTGCAGGTCCAGAAGCAGGACCCGCTCACCGTGGCGAACAACTGGCTCAAGAGCGAGGGCCTGAGCTAGCCCGCGTCGGCCGGCCCGCGTCCCCCGCTGTCCCCTGTCCGGACCTCGTCAACTGGCGAGGTCCGGTCGGGCGACGGACGCTGGAGCCATGAGCGAATCAGGTTCCGGCACCCGTACCGACCCCCGTCCCGGCGCCGGCGCCGGCGTCCCCGGGCTTCCCGGGCCGCTGCAGCAGGTGGCGCGCAACGCCTGGCAGGCCGTGCTGCTGATCGGCGTGGCCGCCATCGTGTTCGGCCTCATCGCGCTGGTCTGGCCGAAGGCGACACTCCTGGTCCTCGGCGTGCTCTTCGGCATCTACCTGGTGGTCAGCGGCATCATGCAGCTGGCCGCCGCATTCGGCACGCACACCGACACCGGGCTGCGCGTCATGGCGTTCATCAGCGGCGCGATCTCCATCCTGCTCGGCCTGTTCTGCTTCCGCGGCGCCCTCGAGTCGATCCTGCTGCTGGCCATCTGGATCGGCATCGCCTGGCTGTTCCGCGGCGTCTCGCAGCTGGCCGCCGCCTCGTCCGATCAGCACATGCCCGCCCGCGGCTGGGCGATGTTCTCCGGCGCCCTCGGCATCCTCGCCGGTATCGTCGTGCTCTCCTCGCCGCTGAACTCGATCTGGGTGCTCACCCTCTTCGGCGGCATCTGGCTCATCGTGACCGGTATCGCCGAGATCGCCACCGCGCTGCAGATCCGCACCGACGCCAAGCGCATCCCGCCGGGGGTCTAGGCAGCCGCTAGCCGACCCGCGCGCCGCCGAGGATCGCGTTGCCGACGGCGCCGGGCTGCTCGCTGGTGAAGAATTCGCGGAAGGCCCCGCTGAGCTCGTCGAGCGTGACCACGCCGGCGTCGTCGGTGTCCACGCGGAGCACGAACATGTGGACGTCGCCGTCCGCGACGCCGAGCGCGCGGAGCAGGGAGCCGACCTCGGCCGGGCTGAGCACGTCGTCGCCGTTGCCGTCGGCGGCGGCCAGCAGGCTCCCGATCAGCGGGAGCACGTGCTCGTCGTACGCGGCGCGGTCGACTGTGAGCCGAGCCAGCGCGGACAGGAAGTCGGGCCGCCGCACCGACTTCGCCGCGAAGTCCGCCAGACCCGCGGCCGCGCGGATCCGCGTCCAGAAGTCGGCGAAGGCGGATTCGAGCCGCTGGTGCACGAGCGAGCCGGTCTGTGCCCCGAAGGCCTCGGCGATCCGTCCGCCGAGGGCCAGCAGATCGGTCTCGGCGACGGCGTCGTCCCGGTTCTGGTCGCACAGGTCGATGAAGCGGTTGAGCTTCCCGCCGAGGAACGCGGACACCTCGACCGGCAAGTCGGCGGCGATCTGCGCGCTGCTCGGCGCGCGTTCCTCGGCGCGCGACGGGCCGAGGCCGGTCGGTGTCTCCGGCGCCGGCACCACGTGCCCTTCGGCAAGCGCGTCCAGGTAGTTGCCGACGGCTCGATAGCCCTCGTCGATGCGCGGACGGATGGCGGCGAGTTCGGACCGCTTGGACCGGCTGCGCGTGAGCATCAACGTCTCCTCGCCGCTGGGCAGGTGGTGGACGCTGACGCCCTCCGGGCGCTTGTTCAGCTCGATGCCGAGGTGGTGCCGACGCGAGATCTCGAAGCTGACCTGCCCGATTCCCCACGGCCGGCGCGGTACCGTCAGCGTCTGCTCTCGCTGCCCGAGCCGCAGCACGAACAGCGTCTTCGCACCCAGGCTCAGCGCCCGCGTGATCGGCGCGCTCTCGACGACTCCGCCGTCCACGTAGTGCTCGTCGCCGATCCGGTAGGGCGGGAACAGCCCCGGGATCGCGCAGGACGCCAGCAGCGCCGGAATCAGCGGCCCGTGGTCGAAGTAGCGTGCGGTGGCCCGCTCGATCGACGCCGCGCACGTCTGCAGCGGGATCGCCAGGTCCTCGAATCGACTGCCGCCGCCCAGGAACTCGGCGAGCAGCACCTGGAACGGCTCGCTGGAGCTGAGCGCGAAACTCCCCCGCCGCAAGGACCGCAGCGCGCCGCGCGGATCGGGCCGCAGGATCCCCCGGCCCACCACCTCGTGCCAGAACTCTTCCATCCTCGGCAGCACCGCGGGCTCCGGATCCGCGGCGAGCAGCGCGCCCTGGACCGCGCCGGCCGACGTGCCGACGATCAGGTCGGGGCGGATCCCGCGGTCGAGCAGCGCGCGGATCATCCCCGCCTGGTGGGTGCCGCGGACACCGCCGTCGCCGCGGACAGCGCCGCCGAGGACGAACGCGATCGGGCCGGGAAACTCCTTCGTCACCCTCCGATCCTGCGCGCCCGGCCCGCGCGCCGCAGCGTGGCTTAGGCCAGTCGGCGGTAAAAGCAGGATCTGCTCCGTTTAACGGGCGCTTAAAGTCGCGCCTCGGCTCGACCCGGTCTTCGCGGCTTCGATACGTTGAATCGCAGTGTGCGGGCGGGCATATGGCGGACGAGCAACAGGCGGGGTGAGTCATGGCAGTCGATGACCTTCCGGGTCCCTTGGTGAACTTCCTCAATGTGATCGGCATTGAGTGGCCTTATATCAATGAGGATTCGATTTCGCAGTTCGCGTCGCTGGTCAGGGAGTTCGGCCAGGCGGTGGAGCGTACCCACCAGGACGC
>NZ_DASZKT010000247.1:0-37624 GCF_035552695.1 Actinospica sp. | reverse complement strand
GACCAGCTCGGCGACCTGCACCTCGGCTCGCGTCCCTCGCGCCGGCCGGACTCCGGCGCGGGTCTCGAGGGACTGCGCGCGATCCCGTGGGTGTTCGGCTGGACCCAGTCCCGGCAGATCGTCCCCGGCTGGTTCGGCGTCGGCGCCGGCCTCGCGTCGGCCTACGCGGCGGGGCACGACGACGTGCTCAAGGAGATGTACGAGGACTGGCACTTCTTCCGCAACTTCCTGTCCAACGTCGCGATGACGCTGGCCAAGACGGACCTGCGGATCGCCCGGCTCTATGTGGAGCAGCTGGTGCCGGACGAGCTCAAGCACGTCTTCGACACGATCGTCGAGGAACACGAGCTGACGGTGCGGCAGGTGCTGAAGGTGACCGGCCAGACGGAGCTGCTGGGCCACGACCCGGCGCTCGCGCGCACGCTGCGGATCCGGGACAGGTACCTCGACCCGATCTCCTACCTCCAGGTCGCGCTGCTCAAGCGGCACCGCGACGCGCTCGCCGCGGGCGAGACCCCGGACCCCCAGCTCAGCCGCGCCCTGCTGCTCACCGTCAACGGCGTCGCCGCGGGCCTGCGCAACACCGGCTGAGCACGCTGCCCGCGCCCGGAGCGCACCCGGCTCCCGCAGCCCGCGCCCGGCCCACGCTGTCCACAGCTGGCCGCCAAGTTATCCACAGGCCTGGGGTAGTTTTCCCCAGGATCCACAGATCTTGTCCACGATGGGGATAAATCCTGTGGATAACTCGGTGGCTTGTCCCCAGCCGAGCGTAACTAAATGACTGCTCCTGGGGATAACTCCCGGCCAGCCTGGGGAAAACCGACGGCCGGCGACGCTCGCCCAGGTCACGGGTAATCCCCGGGTAAAGTCGTGCACTGATCTGGACGTCCCAACACCCCTATCGTTAGCTTGGGGCTGCGTACCAGGGGGTGCGCTACAGGGGAGGGCGCTCATGCGCATCGGGGACGGCGGTTCGGATTTTCAGGTGGATCCGGCGCAGCTGGGCGGCGTGGCCGGTCAGCTGGGGCGGGCCTATGACGACTTCAATACGGCGATCGTCGACGACGACATGGCGTACACGGACCCGTCCGCGTTCGGCGACCAGGCGGCGGGGCAGGCGTGGCAGGCGTTCGACGGCGCCTGGACGAGTGAAATGTCGACATTTGCCGAGGCGCTCGCCGAGATGGTGCGCAACGTCGAGACGACCGCGCAGCGCTATCAGCAGACCGAGCACGCGGTGACGGCGGGATTCCTCGGGATCGGTGCGCGATGACCGAGCTCCAGGACCTCCAGTCGGCCGGCGGCCGGCTTCAGGACATGTTCTTCAATTTCCTGCCGTTCGAGCTGCCGCCGGCCATCGACGCCGCGCTGGCCCCCGCGCCGCTGCCGGGTTCGCCGGAGACCGTGCGCGCCCAGGCCCAGGCGTACACCAAGGCCGCCGCGCAGTGCCTGCAGGTCTCCCTCGACGTCATCCAGGTCGCCACCGCCTCGCTCCCCGCCGCGTGGAAGGGCCAGGTCGCCGAGAACGCGTCCCAGGCCGTCGGCGCGCTGGCCACCGAGATCGGCAAGATCGAGTCCGATCTGAGCCAGGCCGCCGGTGCCCTGAACACGTGGGCCGAACTACTGGAATGGGCGCAGGCCAAGGACGCGGACGGGCGGACTCGGCTCAAGGGCGCGCAGCTACTCGCCAACGGTGGCAACGGCGCCAACCCCTTCAGTGCGCAGCACATGGAGGCGGTCAGGCAGGCCCAGGCGGGCGTCGACACGCGCATAGCCGCCTTCCAGGCCATCGCCGACCAGTCGCCGAAGACCGTCAGCCTGCTGAGTCAGCTCACCAGCGAGGCCCGCGTACAGGAGGTGACGACGGGCGACCTCGACCCGCTCAGCGATGACAGGCGTGCGGAATCCGGATCCGCGCCCCGATGCGGATCTGCGCGATCTCGATGTCGAATCCGCGATCACCCGGGGCATGTCGTGGACTGGCGCGGCGCGTTCGGCGCTCTTCCGGGAAGTCGCGATCGCAGCGTCCTGGCAGGCTGAAGAGCTGGGCGTGGGCGCGTATCCGCTCTCGTTCCTGGCGCGTTACGTCCGGGCCGCGGGGGTGCGCGGTGCGCTCGAACTGCCTGAGCCGCTCATCGGCGCCGAACCGGCCGAGCTCGTGCGCGGCTGGATGTCCGCGGCTGTTGCCGCGGACAGCACGCCCGCGGACGACGATCTGTTCGCGCAGTGGCTGGATGCGGTCGCCATGTTCCTGGCAGTGCGGCGGAACGCGTCATGAAGATTCTCCGACCCGCGGCACTCGGGCTGGCGCTGCTCACCACGGCGGGTTGTGCGTCCTCGCTACAACCCGCGATCGAGAACCCCTCGTGGTTCGTCACGCTCTCTACCAGCGTGGGTGCCGGAAAGATCGAACCGCCGGAGCCGAACCGCACGGTCACGCTGCCGAGTAGGAACTACATCCTGCAGGTCACGCTCACGGACTACGCGGGCTTCGCCTGGCAGGTCGGAAAAGCTCAGAACTCGAAGATACTCCCGGATGCCATAACCATGGGCCCCCCGATCTGCCCGACCGGGGTCACCGGATGCGTCTCGGGCCAGATCGAGCAGTACCCGGTTGCGGCGAGTGGAACGACGACGATCGCCTTCACGCTCATCGCGACCGGGAGCGCCTCCCGGTCCCCCGAGGTGGCACCGAGCGCATCCGCATCGGCCGGAGCCCCCTTCTGCCCCGCCGGGATCACCGCGCCGCCGCCGACCGCCGATGTCGGGTGCGTGCTCGGCACGGTGACCCTCACGGTGCGGGTGAGTTAGGGGAAGACGACAGTCCGCTTCGAGCCGAGCAGGACTCGGTGCTCGGCGTGCCAGGCGACGGCGCGGGAGAGGACTCGGGACTCGACGTCGCGTCCCGCCGCGACGAACTGGTCGGGGGTCATGCCGTGGCCGACGCGGACGACGTCCTGCTCGATGATCGGGCCCTCGTCGAGATCCGCGGTGACGTAGTGGGCGGTGGCGCCGATGATCTTGACGCCGCGGTCGTGCGCCTGATGGTAGGGCTTGGCGCCCTTGAACGACGGCAGGAAGCTGTGGTGGATGTTGATGATCCGGCCCTCCAGCGCCTTGCAGACCTCGTCGGACAGCACCTGCATGTAGCGCGCGAGGACGACCAACTCGATGTCGTTCTCCCGCACCAGCTCCAGCAGCCGGGCTTCCTGTGCCGCCTTGTTGGACTTGTCCGCGTCGACCGGCAGCTGCACGAACGGAATGCCGTAGCCCTCGACCATCTGCCGGAAGTCCTCGTGGTTCGAGACGACCAGCGGGATCTTGACGGGAAGGGCGCCGCTGGCGTGCCGGAAGAGCAGGTCGTTGAGGCAGTGGCCGAACTTGGAGACCATGATCAGCATCGGCATCTTCGCCTGGGCGGCGTGGATCTGCCACTGCATGTGGAAGGACGCGCCGGTGGCCGCGAAGCCGTTGGTGAGCGCCGTGAGGTCCACACCCGGCTCCTGGGCCCGGAAGTGCACGCGCATGAAGAACACGCCGGTATCCGGGTCTCCGTACTGCTGGCTGTCCACGATCGAGCATCCGGTGACGAGCAGGAAGCTGGCCACCGCGTGCACGATGCCGCGCTGGTCGGGGCAGGTCAGGGTCAGGATGTAGTCGGCACGTGGATCCTCGGTCATGCGCACAGGGTAAGGGACGGGTCACCTGCGCCGCGGGGTTCGACCGCCTGGCGAACGCCGCTAACCGTCACATCGTGTAAAGCGCCTGGTCATAGCGACGCACCAGCAGCCGCGCGACCAGCTCGTGCGCGCCGAGGGGGCCGGAGACGCGCGGGGTGCGCACCGCCTGCTGCTCGAGGCCGGCGAGTGCCGCGATATCGCTCAGCCGCTGCGTGTATCCGCCCTCGGCCAGCAGGTAGCTGGCCACCGCGATCGGGCGGCCGCGCCGGGAGAGTCGGGTGAGCACCGATTCGACGGTCGGCTCCGTCGTGCTCAGGTACGCGGTGCGCACCGGCATGCCGAGCCGTTCCGAGAGCAGGCCCGCCATCACCACCGCGTCGGCGTTGGCCCGGCGGTCCTTGGAACCGGCCGCCGCCAGCACGACCTCCGTGCCGAAGACGCGTCCGGCGACGGTCGCGAGCCGGTCGGTCATCACGTGCGCGAGCATCGGGTCGGGACCGAGCGCCCTGGCCGTGTGCACGCGGAAGCCGCGGCCCTCGACGGCGTGTACGGCCTCGGCGATGTCGTGCCGCACGTGGTAGCCGGTGGTGAGGAACACCGGCAGCACCACGGCCTCCGGCGCGCCCTGGCCGGCGAGGTCGGCCAGCACCTCGACCGGGCGCGGTTGCGCGGTGGAGACGAAGCTGAGGCTCGCCGAAAGGCCTGGTCGCAGGAACCTGACGCGATCCATGATCGCGTCCAGCGTGGCAAGGCCGGGCAGGTGGGTGGTGCCGTGCGCGACGGCGACCATCGGCACGTCATCCCGCGCGGGCGGCAGGACGGAGGGGCCCAGGGTACGGTCCCTGACGTCGCCGACGACCATGCTTCTCCTTCTCCGAGGACGATCCCGAACGCGGTGCCAACAGTCTGCGGCGTCCGAGTTACAGCTCGACGGCGAGTCGGTATCCCCGCTTGGTCACGGTCTTCACGAGGTCGGCGGCCGGTCCCAGCGCGGTACGCAGCCTGGCCACCGTGGCCTCGACCGCGTGCTCGTCCCGGCCCGCCCCGCCGCGCACGTCCCGGCCGTCCCAGACCCGGCGCAGCAGTTCGGCGCGGGAGACCACCCAGCCGGGGCGGCGGGCGAGCTCGGCCAGCACGGCGGCGGGCAGCGGCGGCAGGGTGACGGAGTAGTCGCCGATCGCCGCGCTGAAGCCCTGCATGACCAGGGTGCGTGCCGCGTCCACCCGCACCTCGCGCCGGATGCGCGGGGGCAGCTGCTCGCACAGCACGTCCGCGAGGGACAGGAAGCGCGGCTTGTCCGGGCTGAGCGCGGGCACGCCGACCGCCTCCAGCGGCCGGGCGCAGGCCGGCCCTAGGCAGACCGGCAGCACGTCGCTGCGCAGCGCGGCGAGCAGCTGGTCCAGCGAGCCGGAGACCGCGGCGGCCTCGAGCAGGCCGGTCACGCCCGGAGCCGTGGTGAAGGTGACGGCGTGCACGTCGCGGCGCAGCACGGTCTCGACGAAGCGGGAGGCGGCGGCGCGGTCGCCCGCTCGGCGCGCCACCACGCCCTCGTCGCCCGCGGCGAGCCGGATCGTCGGGGTCTCCACGGTCCGCGCTCCGCGTTCTTGCAGCAGGGCTGCGAGTTCCTCACGACGGCGGTCCGCGGTGATCGCGATGACGCTGCCGGTCAGCGGACGGGCGTCGAAGACAGTGCCCCCGAGTGCCGCGTCCGCCCCCGCCGCGGCGCCCTTACCTGCGATGACGATGTGGTGGTCAAGCGTCTCTGCCGGTGCCATGGCACCAACCTTCGCCGCAAGTCGTTTCCGCAGTGTTGCCGGATCGTTGTGCTGCGGTAAGAGCTACGACCGCTACGACTTCCAGCCGAACGGGCGAACCGCGACAGATCGTCCGCCCGCGCGGCGCGGCGTCAGCAGAACTCTCAGCTCTTAGAGGTCGCCCCCGCTGATGGAGGACTCGTACTTCGTCATGACCGAGTTCCACTGGTCGGCCGCGCGGGACTTGTCGTCGGCCGAGGTGCCGGAGCCGCTCTGCGCCTCCTTGTAGCTGGCGTCGTTCTCGACGGCGTCCTTGGTGCAGTTCCCGCTGGCGAAGTCTGCGGCGGCCTTGGCGTAGTTCGCGTCCGAGGTCGCGGAGTCCGTCCAGGCCTTCTTCAGGGCGCTGATGACCGACGTGGCCCCGCTGATCTTGTCCACCGGCAGCTGGCCGACCTGGGTGGCGGCGTTCTGCCGGGCCGACGCGGTCGCGTTGATCTGGCTCGTCGCGTCCGCGATCTTGCAGGAACGCAGCTCGCTCACGCCTCCGGAGATGTCCTCGCGCAACTGCTTGGCCTGCTTGACGAGCAAGTACACCGCGTCCGCCTCCTGCTGGGCGGATTCGGTGGACTTGGGGCTCGCCGAGGTCGACGCGGTCGTGCCCGCGCTCGCCTTGCCGGAGCCGCCTCCGCCGGACAGGCCGAGGTAGAGGCCGACGACCGCGATCACGGCGACCACGGCGCCGATGATCAGCGGGGTCCTGCGGCCGCCGGAGCCGCCCCCGCCGGCCGGTCCCTCGTAGCTGAACGGGCCGTCGTTGTAGTCGGTCGGCTGGCCTGGACCGTCATAGCCCTGCTGCTGCGGCGGGCTGTACATCGCGGTGGCCGCCTGCTGCTGTTGCTGCGCGACCTGGGTCGGCTGCATCTGCTGCTGCTGGGCCGGAAAGCCTGGCGAGGGCGCGGCGCCGGGTCCGGAGACCATCGCCTGCCGGCCGGATATCGCGCGCCGCTCCCCGGGGGCCGAGTCGCGGAACAGGTGGTCGAACTCGCTCGGCAGCGCGGAGTTCTCCTCCTCGAGCGGCACCGACTGCTGCGGCATCGTCTGGTCCTGCTGCGGGTACTGCTGTTGCTGCTGCGCGCCGTATTCGTACTGCTGCTGCTGTTGCGCTTGGCCGCCCTGGTGGTACTGCGGATCCTGGTAGCCCTGCTGCTGGTACGGCTGCTGCGTTTGGTACGGCGCTTGCGGTGGGTATGCCTGCTGCACCTGTTCCGTGGGCGCACCGGGCACATACTGCGTGCCCTCTTCCGGCCAGCCCCCCGCGACTTCGGGCATCTGGGACACAGTGCGTCTTCCTCGCAAAATAGGCGAACTCTCCGGGCGCCACGGCAGCATCCAGTAACCGCTCCACGGCGACCGCTTAGACGCTACTCGCCCCGGCGGGCCAAGCCACGCCCGCGTGAGTGTTCGTCACGAAACTGCAACGCGTTTGCACGCCCCACAGCACCGCCGTGCCCGGAAAACCGCCTGCTCAGCGGGGAATCGCGGGCGCCAGCACCAAGGGGAGCGCGCTCTGCCGCGCCGCGAGCCGGCCGAGCCGCTCCCGGAAGCCGCGTACCGCGCTGCTGTCCTGGTACGGATCGAGCCTGCGGTCGAGGTCGTGCAGGTACTCGATGCCGCGGTGCGATCGCAGTTGGCTGAGCATCTCGATGGCCTGGGATCCGGTGGCGCAGGCCGCCTCCACCTCGCGCTCCTGGGCGTACGCGGTGGCCACCAGCACCGTGTCCACCACGCGCCGGCGAACGTGGCCCGGCTGGTGCTCGGCCAGCGCCCGCTGCGCGTGGTCCCTGGCCTGCCGCGGCTTGTCCAGGTCGCGGTAGCAGTGTGCGAATTCGTCCGCGAGGTACGCGGGAGTGAAGTGCCGGATCCAGTCCGGATCCTCCTGCGGGTTCGACTTCTCCATCTCCGCCGCGGCCCGGGACAGCGCGCCCTCGCAGGAGCGCACGTCGCCGAGCACCGCGTGCCCGCGCGCCTCGGCCGAGTGGAACATCGCGCGCACGGTCGGCGTCGCCTGGTCCCTGGCGCCCTCGCTGGCGGCGCGGGCGAGCTGGGTTATCTCGCGCGGCGAGCCGAGCTGCCCGGCCAGGTGGCTCATCCCGGCCGCGAGCACATAGCCGCCGTACGCGCGGTCCCCGGCGGCCTGGGACAGTCGCAGAGCCTGGATGTAGTAGCGCTGGGCCAGCCCGTGCCGGCCGGTGTCCACGGCCATGTACCCGGCGAGCTCGGTGATCTGCGCGGCCGCGGAGAACAGCGCGCGGCCGGTGCGCTCCGGGTAAGTACCCGTCAGCAGTTCGGCCACGACGTCGTCGAGGTAGTGCACGACGATCGAGCGCACGTAGCCGGAACCGAACTGGTGGTCGAGGTCGCGGAAGACCCGGGCGGCGGCGCGCAGCGCGTAGACATCGGAGGGGCCGACCCGCGGCCCGCGCCCGGCCAGCGACGGCGGCCTGGCCACCTCGGCGTCCGGCGGGGTGATCAGCCAGTCCCGGCTCGGCGCGATCAGCGCGGCCACGGCGAATGAGGACCCGAGCAGGAACTCACGGTGGCTCACATCCGCCCGCCACAGCTCGGTGACCTCTTCTATGGCCGCGGCGGTGGACGGCGCGAAGTGCAGGCCGACGCTGGACGAGCCGTTGCGCCCGTCCGCCATGCCGATCTCCTCGACCGTCACCGGGCGGCCCAGTTTGCGGCCCAGGGCCTCGGCGATCAGCGTCGGGGCCATGCCGCGCGGCTGCTGGCCGCGCAGCCAGCGGGCGACTGACGTCTTGTCATAGCGCAGGTCCAGTCCGTGCTCAGCGCCGACCATGTTGACTCGACGCGCCAACCCCGCGTTGGAGCTCGCCGCTTCCTGGATCAGTGCGGCAAGCCTCTGGTTCGGCTGCCGCGGTCCAGCGGTGCGTACGGCCATCGGCCCTCCCCTATCTCCCTCGGTCCACAGGCGGTGTGCAGTGGTCGGTCAACGCGCGCCCTATTAGTACTGCATGCGCATATGTCGCGAAGAGTAGCGGCGAATCGCTCCGAGCGGTAGCCCAGCGTAATCGCTCGGACAAAATTCGTCGTTACCCACGGGCAGGTGATTTATTCGTTTCACCGGGGGACTCGCCGTAACCAGGACCACCAGAGCCCGGTTTCCAGCGCGTGGAGACAACTATCGCGACAGGCGCGCCCAAGAAGGCGGGCGCCGCCCGGACCAATCCGGAGGACCGGCTCGGTCTGCTCGACGCCGCTCTCGAATATATCGAGGATCGGCACTGGGATGTGGTTCTTGGGACAAGTGTGCTTCGAGAGGACGGGGCCTGGTCCTGTTCCTGCGGGGACAAAAGGTGCGCGATGATCGGTGCGCACCCTGCGATGCGCGACTGGCAGAAGAAGATCAGCGGTCAGCCGAGCAAGGCGCACGAGTGGTGGTCGGACCATCCGCAGGGTTCGATCATCCTGCCCACCGGCCGGGCCTTCGACGTACTCGAATGCTCGGAGGAGGCCGGACTGCTCGCCCTGGCGCGGCTCGAGCGCTCGGGCGCGAATCCGGGTCCGGTGGCCGCCACCCCGACCCGCCGGCTGTACTTCTTCATCCTGCCGAATTCGCGCACGAAGGTCGCGAAGGCCTTGGCCACCCTCGGCTGGGGGCGCACGGCGCTCGACCTGAACTGCCGCAGCACCGGCGACTACGTCATCGCGCCGCCTTCTCGGATGGGCACCCGCGGCCAGGTGCAGTGGGTGCGCGGCCCGGCGGATTCGGCGCGCTGGCTGCCGGATCCGGAGGAGGTGCTGGCGCCGCTGGCCTACGCCTGCGGGCTGCACCGGCACCGCTGAGACCCGGTTCCGCATCTCGGCGGCCGCGTCTCGCCGGCAGCACTCTGCCGGCGAGACGCGGCCGCTAGCTCTTGTCGGCGAAGACGTGCCCGGCGAGTTCGAGGTCGAGTTCGGTGGACTCCTTCGCGGCGCTCAGCAGGATGCCGCCCTCGGTCGGGGTGACCTGCACCGCGTTGCCCGGGCGAACCCCGGCCCGGCGCAGCCGGTGCATCACGTCCAGATCGGACTGCACCGGCTCGCCGATCCGGCGGATGATCGCCACCGCGTGCTCGCCCGCCGGGACGGTCTGCGCGAAGTCGCGCAGCGTGATCAGGCCGCCCTCGCGGAACGCGGTCGAGTGCAGGGCCGAGTCGAGTTCCTCGAGCCCGGGGATCGGGTTGCCGTAGGGCGAGACCGTCGGGCTGCCGAGCAGTTCGAGCAGCTTGAGCTCCACCTGCTCGCTGATCACGTGCTCCCAGCGGCAGGCCTCCTCGTGCACCTCGTCCCACTCGAGCCCGATCACGTCCACCAGCAGCCGCTCGGCCAGCCGGTGCTTGCGCATCACCCGGGTGGCGAGCTGGCGGCCGTTGTCGGTCAGCTGCAGGTGGCGGTCGCCCTCCACGGTCAGCAGGCCGTCCCTGGCCATCCGCGCCACGGTCTGGCTGACGGTCGGCCCGCTCTGGCCGAGGCGCTCGGCGATGCGCGCGCGCAGCGGGACGATCCCCTCCTCCTCGAGTTCGAAGATCGTACGCAGGTACATCTCCGTGGTGTCGATCAGATCGCTCACGCGGCCACCTCGTCAGGCCCGGTCAATACAGTCAAAGTCCATTGTGACGCACCAGACAGACAGCGGCGGCCGCTCCTCAGCCCGTGGACGGTCCGGCACCCGCTCCTCAGGGGCTCAGCCGCTCGATCCGCCACCCGTCCGCCGCCCGGGCGTCCCGGGTGTAGAGGATCCGGTCGTGCAGCCGGTCAGGGCGGCCCTGCCAGAACTCCACGCATTCCGGACGCACCCGCAGCCCGCCCCAGTGCGCGGGGCGCGGCACCTCGTCCGGGTACTCGGCGTCGAAGCGCGCGAGCCGCCGCTCCAGCCAGGCCCGGTCCGGGATCGTCTCCGACTGTTCACTCGCCCAGGCGCCGAGCTGCGCACCGCGCGGACGGGCCGCGAAGTAGGCGTCGCTCTCCGCGTCCGGCACCGGCGCCGCCGTGCCCCGCACGATGACCTGACGCTCCAACGGATACCAGGGGAACAGCAGACTGACGCTCGGGTTGGCCGCGATCTGGCGTCCCTTTCGGGAGTGGAGGTTCGTGTAGAACGTGAATCCGTCCGGTCCGTACCCTTTGAGCAGCACCGTTCGGCTGGACGGGTGAGCCTCGGCATCGGCGGTGGTCAGGACCATCGCGTTGACTTCGAACCAGTCGGCGTCCGATTTTCGTGCAGCGGCGTCGACTTCAGCGAACCAGCGCCCGAACAGCGGCTCCGGAGCGCTTGTGAGCTCAGTCACCTCAATCGCCCGTTCGGCGTAATCTCGACGCAACGTCGAGAGTTCGGGCTGCTCAGCGGACATGTGCGCGCCTCCCAGATCTTTCGGCCCTCTGGATTTCCATCCGGCCGTTGTAGCGGTCCAATATAGGTAGCCGGCCGCGCTTGGCGGGAACCTCCAAGGGTGCGCCGCCCGTTCATACAGCGCCTGAAGGCGCCGCGTCCCGCACGCGGACCCCCGCCGGCGGCGCCGCAGAGAACCTCACGAAGGACATTTGCCACAGCAAGGGAGCCGTAGGATGGCCGAATTCGTACCCGGCCTCGAGGGCGTCGTCGCCTTCGAGACGGAGATCGCCGAACCCGACAAGGACGGCGGCTCGCTCCGGTACCGCGGCGTCGACATCGAGGACCTGGTCGGGCACGTCACCTACGGGAACGTGTGGGGCCTGCTCGTCGACGGTAAGTTCAACCCGGGTCTGCCCCCGGCCGAACCCTTCCCGCTCGCCATCCACTCCGGCGACATCCGGGTCGACGTGCAGTCGGCGCTGGCCACCCTCGCGCCGATCTGGGGCCTCAAGCCGCTGCTCGACATCAGCGACGAGGAGGCCAGGGACAATCTGGCCCGCGCCGCCGTCATGGCGCTCAGCTTCGTCGCCCAGTCGGCCCGCGGAATAGACCACCCGATGGTCCCGCAGAAGGAGATCGACAAGGCCGAGTCCATCGTCGAGCGCTTCATGATCCGCTGGCGCGGCGAGCCGGACCCCAAGCACGTCCAGGCCGTGGACGCGTACTGGACCTCCGCCGCCGAGCACGGCATGAACGCCTCGACCTTCACCGCCCGGGTGATCGCCTCCACCGGCGCGGACGTGGCCGCCGCCCTGTCCGGCGCGGTCGGCGCGATGTCCGGCCCGCTGCACGGCGGAGCGCCCTCCCGCGTGCTGCACATGATCGAGGACATCGAGCGCACCGGCGACGCCAAGAAGTACGTCACCGAGACCCTGGACCGCGGCGACCGGCTGATGGGCTTCGGCCACCGCGTCTACCGCGCCGAGGACCCGCGTGCCCGCGTGCTGCGCCGCACCGCCAGGGAGCTCAACGCCCCGCGCTACGAAGTGGCCAAGGCGCTCGAGGACGCCGCGCTCGAGGAGCTGCGCGCCCGCCGCCCCGACCGGGTGCTGGAGACCAACGTCGAGTTCTGGGCGGCCATCGTGCTGGACTTCGCCGAGGTCCCGTCGAACATGTTCACCTCGATGTTCACCTGCGCCCGGACCGCCGGCTGGGCCGCGCACGTCCTGGAGCAGAAGCGCACCGGCCGGCTGGTGCGTCCGTCCGCGCGCTACATCGGCCCGGGCACCCGCAAGATCCAGGACGTCGACGGCTTCGACTCGATGATCACGCACTGACGATTCCGCGATACGAGACACCCCGCATTCCCCCGCCCGGGGGGCTGTGGGGTGTCGTGTATTTCGGGTAACCTCTGCGTCAC
The DNA here is from genome assembly GCF_035552695.1 of Actinospica sp. Lineage (NCBI taxonomy): Bacteria > Bacillati > Actinomycetota > Actinomycetes > Catenulisporales > Actinospicaceae > Actinospica > Actinospica sp. The sequence continues at coordinate 25,375 of NZ_DASZKT010000247.1, read as the reverse complement.
GTTCTCGGACGACGACGCCCGGACCGGGATTTTCTCCCGTCGGCGCGGCCGTGCCGGCGGTTCCTTCACGAACGCCGGAGGCACGCACCGTGTCGGACATCCCCGAAATCAAGATCCCCGCTGAGCTTCTCCCCTCGGACGGCCGCTTCGGCTGCGGCCCGTCGAAGGTCCGCCCCGAGGCCGTCGCGGCGCTGGCCGCCCAGGGCTCCCAGCTGCTCGGCACCTCGCACCGGCAGGCGCCGGTGAAGAACCTGGTCAAGCGGGTGCGCGAGGGCGTCTCCCAGCTCTTCTCGCTGCCCGAGGGCTACCAGGTGGTGCTCGGCAACGGCGGGTCCACCGCGTTCTGGGACATCGCCGCGTTCGGCCTGATCCGGGAGAAGTCGCAGCACCTGCACTTCGGCGAGTTCTCGAGCAAGTTCGCCGCCGCCGCCAAGGCCGCCCCGTGGCTGGCCGAGCCGCAGGTGATCAAGGCCGAGCCGGGCAGCCACCCGCTGCCGCGGGCCGCCGCGGATGTGGACGCCTACGCGCTGACCCACAACGAGACCTCCACCGGCGTCGCCATGCCGATCGCGCGCCCGGCCGGTGCGAACGAGGACGCGCTGGTGCTGGTGGACGCGACGTCCGGCGCCGGCGGCCTGCCGGTGGACGCGCGCGAGACGGACGTGTACTACTTCGCCCCGCAGAAGGTCTTCGCCTCCGACGGCGGACTGTGGATCGCGGTGTTCTCGCCGCGGGCGCTGGAGCGGGTCGGCGAGATCTCCGGTTCCGGCCGGTACGTGCCGACCTTCTTCGACCTGCCGACCGCGATCGACAACTCGGCCAAGAACCAGACGTACAACACCCCGGCGGTGGCCACGCTGTTCCTGATGGCCGATCAGCTCGATTGGCTCAACGGCAACGGCGGCCTGGACTGGGCCGTCGCCCGTACGGCCGATTCGTCCTCCCGGCTGTACTCCTGGGCCGAGAAGACCGGCTACACCACCCCGTTCGTCGCGGACCCGGCGCAGCGCTCGCAGGTTGTCGGCACGATCGACCTGGATGACGGCATCGACGCGACGGCGGTCTCCAAGATCCTGCGCGCCAACGGCATCGTGGACACCGACGCCTACCGCAAGCTGGGCCGCAACCAGCTGCGCATCGCGATGTTCCCGGCCGTCGAGCCGGACGACGTCGAGACGCTCACCGCGTGCATCGACTACATCGTGGAGCGCGTCAAGGCTTAGGTCGACAAGGAGAATTGAGATCGACTCTCATCTTCTCGTAACCCCGCACTGAGGTTGGCTTACAACTGATCGCATAGCTTCGCGCCATGCTGCGCAAGCCCAAGCTGAGTTCCCTGCTGTCCACCGCTTCGGGGATGGCACTGGTCGTCGGCACGGGCCTGATCGTGGTGGTGGCGATCGCGATGGCGCTGTTCGGCCCGAGCCGGAGCTCCGAGGCGGCGGCCTCGGTCAGGGTCGACGGCGCCTCGCCGAGCGCTTCGGCGACGGCGAGTGCGAATGCCGGGACGAAAATGGCCGGGGCTGACACGACGTCAGTCCCGGCCTCGTCATTCCCGAGCGCGTCGGCCGACGGCCGGTGACGATCTCGGCGACGCGGACTGCGGATCTAGTGGACGCCCTTGAGCAGGGTCCCGATCAGCACGAGGGCGAACAGGGCCAGCAGAGTCGCGGTGACGATTCGGGTACGGATGCGCGGGTCCACCTCAACAGCATAGGCGCGACCCGCGGTGTGTTGATCGGGCCCGGCGCGTCTAGCGCTCAGCGGCCGGTCAGCGGCCAGCGGCCGCGACTGAGGTAGATGTTCGCGCGGCCCGCCGTCGTGGGCGCGACGGACTCGAACAGCTCCATCTCCTTGACCAGCCAGCGCGGCGTGCGGAAGGCGGCCATCCGCTCGACGTAGGGCTGCAGGTCGGTGTGCGCCTGTGGGTCCTCGCCGCGCACGCCGGCCAGGGTGACGTGCGGGCGGTAGGGCCGGTCGTCCACCTTCAGCCGGCAGCGGCGGGCGGACGCGGCCACGGTCTCCGACAGCCTGCCGAGCCGGTCCCGGTCGCCCTGGATCCCGGCCCAGAGCACGCGCGAGTCGAAGTGGCCGCCGCCCGCGACGGACAGCTCCATCGGCGTGGCCCGGGAGGCCGCCCTGGCCAGCCGGTCGGTGAGTTCGGGCAGCGTCTCCCTCGGAACCTCGCCGAGGAAGGCCAGCGTGATGTGCCAGCTCTCGGGGTGGCGCCAGCGCAGATTCCCGTCCGTGTGCGGCAGCGTGGTGAGCGCCGCGCGCAGTTCGAGCAGAACGGGCCGCGGCGGTACCACCGCGACGAAAAGGCGCATCGAGCACCTCCCGAGGGAGCCGATTGATGAGTATCAACTCATCAATCATGCAGGGCGGGCGACCACTGCGATGTGCGGCCGGGCCAGCAGGCTGGTCCGGATCTGCCTATCGGTGGTCCTCGCCAGCCAGTATGCCGCTCCCAGCGCGGCCGCGGTGGTGAGCGCGCCGCACAGCGACTGGGTCCAGCGCACGCCGATCTGGCCGGCCAGCCAGCCGACGATCGGCGAGCCGAGCGGAGTGCCGCCCATGAACACGAGCACGTACACGCCGGTCACCCGGCCGCGCAGCTCGGGCGCGACGGTCGTCTGCATGACCGCATTGGCGGTGGTGGCGGTGGTCAGGCCGCAGACTCCGGTGACCGCCAGCAACGCGGAGTAGGTCAGGATGTCCGGCATCACGGCCGCGGCCGCCTCGCCGAGGCCGAACAGGAAGGCGCCGAACAGCACCACGCGGACCCTGGCCACCCTCCGCCGGGCCGCGAGCAGCGCGCCGAGCAGCGAGCCGACCGCCATGATCGCGGAGATCACGCCGTACGCCGAGGCGCCGGAGTGGAAGACCTGGGTAGTGAACAGCGGCAGCAGTACCGGGAAGTTCAGACCGAAGGTGCCGAACACGGCGACGGCGATCATCACGGCGAGCAGGTCGGGACGGGTGCGCACGTAGCGGAAGGCCTCACGCTGGCCGCCGCGTCCGCGCCGGGCCCGGCGCTCGGAGTGCAGATCACGCTTGCGGATCATCGCCAGGCCGGTCACGACGGCGGCGTAGGAGACCGCGTTGATCAGGAAGACCCAGCCGCTGCCGGTGATCTCCGAGGCGAACAGGCCGATCATCAGGCCGGCGACGGCGGGGCCGACCACACGGCCCAGGTTGAAGTTGGCCGCGTTGAGCGAGACGGCGTTCTGCAGGTCCTCCGGGCCGACCATCTCGACCACGAAGCTCTGCCTGGCCGGGGTGTCGGCGGCGGTCACGGTGCCGAGCAGCAGCGCGAAGGCGTAGATCTGCCACTCGGTGATGTGCCCGGTGACGGTCAGCACACCGAGGATCGCGGCGAGCACGCCCATCATGCTCTGCGTGAGCATCAGCATGGTGCGCTTCGGGAAGCGGTCGGCCAGCACCCCGCCCCAGACGGAGAAGAGCAGGATGGGCAGGAACTGCAGGGCGGTGACGATGCCGAGGGCGGTGCCGCTGTGGGTGATCGTGAGCACCAGCCAGTCCTGGGCGATGCGCTGCATCCAGGTGCCGGTGTTGGAGACGACCTGGCCGGCGGCGAACAGCCGGTAGTTGCGCACCCGCAGCGAGCGGAACAGGCCGCCGGACTCGGCGGGCGGGGCCGGCGACGGGGTGGGCTCGGCCGGAGACGAAGCGAGCTCGGCGGGCTCGGTGTGTATGGATTCAGAGGGTTCGGTCAGGACGGATTCGCTCACAGGCGGCCCCCTCAGGCGTTGCAGTCATGATGTAGATCACACAATGATGAAGGATACATCATTAGCAGCGCTAAGGGGAAACCCTCTATTCCCGAGTACGGGTATTACCGCACGCCGAGCCACTGCTCGATCGGGCTGAGCGCGAAATAGGCGACGAACAGCAGTGCGACGAGCACCATGAGCCAGTGCACCTCGCGCAGCCGCCCGAGCACCAGCCGGATGGCCACGAAGGCGATCACCGCGGCGCCGATGCCGTCGGTGATCGAGTAGGTGAACGGCATCAGCGCGATCGCCAGATAGCCCGGGATCGCGATGGACCAGTCGTCCCACGGGATCTGCTGGATCTGAGTGATCATCAGGAAGCCGACGACGACCAGCGCGGGGGCGGCGGCCTGCTGCGGCACGATCCCGGTCAGCGGCGTCACGAAGGCCGTGAGCAGCAGCAACCCGCCCGTGACGACGCTGGCCAGCCCGGTCCGCGCGCCCTCGCCGACGCCCGCCGCCGACTCGACGAACGTCGTGTTCGAGGAGCAGGAGCCCGCGCCGCCCGCCGCCGCGGCCAGGCCGTCGATGAACAGCACGCGGTTGATCCCCGGCACCTCGCCCTCGGCGGTCAGCAGCCCGGCCTCGCCCGTGACGCCGACGATCGTGCCCATGGCGTCGAAGAAGTCGGACAGGATCAGCGTGAAGATGAACACGACCGCCGTCACGACCCCCGCGTGCACGAAGCCGCCGAACAGCGAGAACCGACCGAGCAGGTGGAAGTCGGGGGAGGCGAAAAGGTGGTGCGGCACCTTGGGCTGGATCAGGCCCCAGTCGGCCCGCGTGAGGTGCGCGGCGCGGTTCACGATCACCGCGACGACGGTGCAGCCGACGATCGAGATCAGGATCGCGCCCGGCACCCTGCGCACCAGCAGCAGGAAGGTGCCGAGCAGGCCGAGGCAGAAGATCAGCACCGGCCAGCCGTCCAGTTCGCCGTTCGCGCCGAGCTGCACCGGCACGGCGGTCTGCGCGGCGTCCGGGACCCGGGTGACGAAACCCGCGTCGACCAGACCGATCAGCGCGATGAACAGGCCGATGCCGACGCCGATGGCCCGCTTCAGCGGCATCGGGATCGCATCCATGATCATCTTGCGCAGGCCGGTGACCACCAGCAGGCAGATGCCGATGCCCTCGAGCACGACCAGGCCCATCGCGTCCGGCCAGGACATCGTCGGCGCGATCGTGTAGGCGACGACGCCGTTGAGCCCGAGCCCGGCGGCGACGGCCAACGGCAGATTCCCGCCGAGGCCCATCAGGATCGTCATCACGCCGGCGACGACGGCCGTGGCAACGGTCAGTTGCGCGGTGCCGAGCGTGTGGCCGTACAGGTCCTTGCCGGAGCCGAGGATCAGTGGATTGAGGACGACGATGTACGCCAGCGCGAAGAACGTCGCGACGCCGCCGCGCACCTCGCGGAGCACGCTCGAGCCGCGTTCGTGCAGCCCGAAGACGGAATCGAGGGCGCTGGCCATGGCGGCTCCAGGGATTAGTCTTGGCGACGTGGCCATTCCCGCTGAGTCCGACAAGCCGATCGAGCAGCCGCCGAACGGGGGTACCCGCGAGCTGAAGCCGATGGAGCCGATGGAGGTGGATCTCGCCCGCATCGTGCTGCTCGGCACGGTGCTCTACGCGGTCGCCGCGGTGATCCTGCTGCCGATGCAGAGCTCGTTGACGCACGACGGGCACGGCCGCTGGCCGTGGGTCGCGGTCAGCGGCGTCGGGCTCGGACTGCTCGGGTACTGGTACCTCAAGCGGCGGGACCGGGCGATCGCGCGGGACGCGGCGAAGCGGGCTGACGCCCCCTCAGACGCCCCCGCGACGGACTGACCCGCCCCTACGGCGACTGACCCGGTTCAGGGCGCACGGCCCGGCTGGCACGGCCTCAGGAGTGGCCGAGCTCGGCCGATTCCATCGCGAACTCGTCCAGCACCGGCTCCGGCATTTCCCGCGGCTCCGGCACGGCGACGGCCTCCGAGTGCCCGCCGCAGCCGAAGCCGAGCGCGACGACCTGGCCGTCGGCCGCGGAGAACTCGTTGGCGCACACGCCGAGCGCCTGCCGGAACGCGCCGGCCAGCGGGGCCAGGAATCCGCAGGTGGAGCAGCGCGCCGGGGCGGCCTGGGCCATGTCTGACTCGGGCCCGCGCAGCCGCGACCAGCGCTCCGCGGCGATCTCGCGCCCCTCGCGGGAGAGCACCCGGGGACGGCCGAGCCCGAGCTCGAAGCTGACCAGCGGCAGCGAGTCGCGCTGCTCCCAGCCCTCGTCCTGCTGCGGCTCCTGCATCTCCGGCTCGTCGGCGCCGGTGTAGCCGGGCTCGAGCCGCACGTCGTCCGGGGCGGTGGGCAGCAGGTCGCCGACGCCGATGTCGCCGGGCTGCAGCCGCTCGCTCCACGGCAGCCAGCGCGGCGGCATGATCGCGCCGTCGCCGGGCACCAGCACCGTCTCGTCCACCGTGACGAGCTTCGAGCGGGAGGCCCGGGTGACGGTGACGGCCCAGCGCCAGCCGACGTAGCCGCGCTCGTTGGCGGCGAACAGGTGGGTGGCGACGCGCTCACCGTCCGGCTGTACGCCCAGGTGCCGGCCGACATTGCCGATGCCCGCCACGTCCTCGGCCGCCGCCAGGGCGAGCTCGACCGCCTCGGCGCAGGCCGAGTCGAGCGCGGCGGGACGGCTGGTGCGGGGCTTCGTGGCGGTTGTCACGTTGTCGATGGTAGTCGTTCCGGACCTCGCCAGCGCCAACCGTCCATGGATCATCGTGGTGACAAGCGACCTTTGCGGGGTGGAGACTTGAGCAGGATTCTGTGGAGGGGGAAGGTAGAGGCATGGGCGGAGCGGACGACGCCACGCGAGCCGTGGATCCTCAGGAGGCGGCCCGTGGTGGGCCACCGCTGGAGGAGACCCTGCTCGGCGACCCTGCCGACCTGCACGAGACCGAGGTCGTCGGCGCGGCCAAGGCTGCGCCCAAGGCCGAATCGAAGGCCGCCGGCCGGGCGCCCGCGTGGATGCAGCAGACGGCCGGTGCGGTGAAGCACGGCGCCGACCGCGGCGCCGACGTGGCCGACGCCGTGTACGGCCGGATCCAGAAGATCACCCGCGCCGAGGGCGCCGGGGAATCCGGCCTTTCGCACGTGATCGAGCTCAACGCCGTCGTGGCCACGGGCGACCTGCTGGTCACCGTCGCGCTGGCGTCCTCGCTGTTCTTCAGCCTGCAGCCGGACGAGGCGCGTTCCAAGGTCGCCCTCTATCTGGTGATCACGATGGTGCCGTTCGTCCTGCTCGCACCGGTGATCGGCCCGCTGCTCGACCGGCTGCGCGGCGGCCGGCGGTTCGCGATGGCGATCACCGCGCTGATCCGCGCGCTGCTCGCGCTGGTGCTCGCGAAGACGATCGCGAGCGGCAGCCTGGCCGTGTACCCGGCGGCGTTCGGCATCCTGGCCGCGTCCCGGGCGTACGGCGTCAGTCGCTCGGCGGTCATCCCACGCGTGTTGCCGCAGGGGACCAGCCTGGTGCGCGCGAACTCGCGCATCAACCTGTTCACCCTGTTCGCGACACTGGCCGCGACGCCGATCGGCTACGGCCTCGGCAAGATCAGCAACGCGTTCCCGCTGCTGCTGGCCGCGGTGGTCTTCTTCGCGGGCACGGCGCTCGCGCTGCGGCTGCCCAAGCACGTGGACTCGGACGAGGGCGAGCTCAAGGCGCAGCTGAGCCGCGAGGACCGCGGTCTCGACCCGCACGAGGCGAAGATCGCGCGGGCCATGCCGGACAACCGGCTGCGCGCCGTCGGTCTCAGCGTCGTGATGGCGCTGAAGGCCACCGGGGCGCTGCGCGCGTTCGCCGGATACATGGCCCTGTACTTCGCCTTCATGCTGCGCACCAACTCGATCGGCGGGCTGAAGAACCTGACCGCGATCGGCCTGGTGGCCGGTGCGCTCGCGGTCGGCGGCGGCCTCGGCTCGCTCGTCGGCGGCTGGCTCAAGGCGCGGGCACCGGAGGGCATCGTCGCGGGCTGCATCGCGCTGAGCGCGATCATCTCGGTGATGACGGCGTTCTACTACAACCTGCCGATGGTGCTGCTCTGCTGCGGCCTGGCCGGACTGCTGCCCTCGCTGGCGAAGCTCTCCCTGGACGCGATGATCCAGCGCGACACGCTCGAGGCCGTGCGCACGTCCGCGTTCGCCAAGTCCGAGACGCTGATGCAGCTGTGCTGGGTGCTCGGCGCGGGCCTCGGCCTGGTGATGCCGAGCAGCCACCCGGTGCTCGCGCTGAGCACGTGCGCGCTGTGGCTGTCGCTGGTCACACTGCTCACCGGCAAGTCGCTGTCGGACTATCGGGCGATGCAGAACGCGGCGCCGACCGAGCCCGCGGGCTGAGCAGTGACCGCACGCGGTGTAGCGTCGGAAACGTGCATCGAATTACCGTCCGGATCCTCATCGTCGGCGGCCGTGTAGCGTCGGGAACATGAACAGGATCCTCATCGTCGCCGCGGTCGAGGCCGAGGCGGACGCCGTGCGACAGGGCCTGCCCGCCGACCGACCGCACGGGGTGACCGTGCTCGTGGGCGGCGTCGGCTCGGCGCAGGCGGCCGCCGCGACCTCGCGGGCACTCGCGCTCGATCCCGGCTACGAGGCCGTGCTGAGCATGGGAATCGGCGGCGCGTTCCCCGGCAAGGCCGAGCTCGGCGAACTGCTGCTGGCCCGCCGCGTGGTCGCCGCGGACCTCGGCGCGGACAGCCCGGCCGGGTTCCTGAGCGTCGATGAACTCGGATTCGGCACCTCGACCCTGGACGCCGGACGCGTGCCCGGCATCGACGCGGTCGTCGGCATCATCCTGACGGTGAACACCGCCACCGGCACCGATGAGCGCGCGGCCGAGCTGATGGCGCGTCATCCGCAGGCCGTGGGCGAGGCGATGGAGGGCTACGGAGTGGCCGCCGCGGCGGCGCTCGCGGACCTGCCGTTCGCCGAGGTGCGGGCCGTCTCGAACGTCGTCGGCAAGCGGGACCGGGCCGCCTGGCAGCTCGGCCTGGCCTTCAAGGCGCTCACCGCCGCCGCCCTGCCCATCGCGGAAGGACTCGAAGCGTGCTAGGACCGGTGCGGTCGCGCACACTCGCCGAAGGAATCGAAGCGTGCCGGCTGTGACACTAACCCTGGCCCACTCCCCCTGCCCGAACGACACCTTCCTGTTCCACGCCTGGACGCACGGCCTGATCCCCGGCGCTCCCGAGGTCGAGCTGACGTACGCGGACATCGATCTGACGAACGGTTGGCTGGCCGGGCCCGAGGGCCGCGACGTGATGAAGATCTCGGCGGCGGCGCTGCCGGAAGCCGAGGCGAACGGCTACGAACTGCTGCCCTGCGGCGGCGCGATGGGACGCGGCTGCGGTCCGCTGGTACTCGCCGCGCCAGGCCACGACGGCTCGCTCGCGGGCCGGACCGTGGCCGTACCCAGCCTCAAGTCCACGGCCTTCCTGCTGTTCCGGCAGTGGATCGCCGAACGCGGCGAGCAACCAGAGATCGTCGTGCTGCCGTTCCGCGACATCATGCCCGCCGTGCGCGACGGCCGGGTGGGCGCTGGCCTCGTCATCCACGAGGCCCGCTTCACCTTCCACAAGTTCGGGCTCGAATGTCTCACGGACCTCGGCGACTGGTGGGAGAAGACCACCGGCGCGCCGATCCCGCTCGGCGTCATCGTCGCCCGCACCTCGCTCGGCCGCGAGACGATCGCGCGGGTCACGACGGCGCTGCGCGCCTCCGTCGAGCACGCCTTCGAGCACCCCGACGACGGGCGCGAGTACGTGCTCTCGCTCGCCGAGGAGATGGACCCGGACGTCGCGCAGAGCCACATCGACCTCTACTGCAACGAGTTCTCCCGAGACCTCGGCGCGGACGGGCGCAAGGCACTCGAGCGACTCTTCGCTTAGTTCGCCAGGGCGTTCGAAGAGACTCGAGTGTCAGGGCCCGCTCACACGTCCAGTTGATCCGCCACGGCGCGTAGCAGCCTGGCCACCTTTTGTCCTTGCTCACGATCCGGGTATTTGCCCCGGCGTAGCGTGTTGGAGACATGGTCGAGCACTTTCATCACGTCCTCGACGATCACCACGAGCTCCTCGGCCGGCTTGCGCTGCGCCACCGCCACCGAGGGCTTGGCGTCGAGCACCTGCACGTTGAGAGCGCTCTCGCCGCGACGGCCGTCCGCTATGCCGAACTCCACGCGCTGACCGGGCTTGAGCGCGGTCACCCCGGGTGGCAGGGCGGAGGAGTGGACGTGGACGTCCCCGCCGTCCTCCCGGGCGATGAAACCGAAGCCCTTTTCGGCGTTGTACCACTTCACCTTGCCGGTCGGCACGGGACTACCTCATCCGTTTCGTCGTTGCTCGCGGGCAACGCGCCTGACGCGCGTTCACCCTGACGAGTTAAGGCTAGCTGCCCGCGAGCTCGTGGTCACGCGGCTTTGTCACGCGCGGCACGAGGACGCGGACTCCCGGTGACACGACTGGGCCGTTCGGAGCACCCGCGCGCTCCGCGACGGCTTCGGCCGCCCCGCGGCCGGGCCGTCAGGATCGCCGGATGACGCCGCGCCCCAGCCGCCAGGCCAGGAACACCGCGCCGAGCAGCGCGATCATCCGGGGCAGCGGGCCGAAGAAGGAGTCCACGCCGTTGAGCAGGTCGGTGGGCTTGGCCGTCGTGCCGCCCGGCTTGCCGTGCGTGTTGAGCCAGAACCCGAGCGTGAACAGCAGGAAGCTGACGACCGGGACGCCGATCAGGAGCGTCCACTTCTCCGCCGGGCTGTAGAAGCGCGAGGCGAACGCGACGAGCACGGCGACCAGCAGCACGATCCAGTTGCCCATGATCGCGCCGACCAGCAGCAGCACGATGGCCAGCGTCTCCACCGGGTGCACCTTCGGCCCCCCGTCCCAGAAGGTGCGGATCCGCTCGGCGAGCACCACCTCGCCCGCGCCCCCGGCGGACCCGGCCGACGCCGGGACGCCCTCCGGCTGGGCCTGGCCGGGAACGGCGCCGCCGAGCGCGCCGACGGTCTCCGGCCGGTACTCGAAGGCGGAGGCGAAGGGGTCGGGGTCGAGGCAGATCTCCGGACCGGACCCGGGCAGGCCGACCGGATGCACCGGCCCGTGCACCTGTCCGTCCGGGGCGAGCTGCTTGATCACGTCCGCGTCCATGTTCGCCGCGGCCGGGCTGTTCGACGAGGCCCGGATCAGCCGCGCCTCGAGGGCCTTCTGCGATTCCGGATCGCGCTGCACCTCCGCGTCCACGATGGTCACCGGATCGCCCAGCGAGGCCAGGATCCGGTCCAGCGCCCGGATGTCCATGCCCTGCGTCGTGCGCTCCTGCTCGATCGTCGCCCGCAGCGTGTCCAGCAGCCGGTGCCGCGCCGCCGGGGACAGTTGCGGGGCCGCGGTGTCCGCGACCTTGCTCAGAAATGCCGAGAGCATATGCTCCGGGTCGCGGTCAGGCCGCGCCGTGAGCCGTCCGTACTCGCCGAACTCGTATCCGCTGCGCACTGTCGCCGCCCCTCATCTGATCGCCGAGTCCTGTTATATATGCCCGGCGCGGCGCGCGGTGATCCGGCGCAAGTGTGAAGAGGGGAGCGCGCCCGGCGCGCGAGCCGTCCAGCGCGCGCACATGCACGCCACGACTTGGCGGGCGGTTGCCGACCGTCTACGGCCCCCGTCCCTGGTCCGTCACCCTTCGCACGGCAGGTACGCGGTGGTATGGGAGGGTGGCCTCATGGCGAACGGATTGCTGGAAGTCATCGCCCTGGACGCGCGGGACGCGCGGGCCGCGGTGGACGGCGGGGCCGACCGGATCGAGCTGGTCAGCGGGATGGAGTTCGCCGGGTTCTGCCCGGCGCTGGAGACGGTCGAGCAGGTGCGCGCGGCGGTGGACGTGCCGCTGCGGGTGATGCTGCGGCTGCGGGATGACTTCTCGATCGGCGGGGCGCAGGGGGCGGCGGAGATCGCCGCGGCGGGGCGCCGGCTGCGCGAGGCGGGAGCGGACCAGTTCGTGCTCGGCTGGCTGGACGCCCGCGGCGCGGTGGACCTGGCCGCGCTGGAGAAGGTGCGCGAGGTCTGGGACGGGCTGCCGTTCACCTTCCACAAGGCGATGGACCACGCCGCGGACCGGGACGCGGCGTACGCGGCGGTCCGTCCGCTGCCCGGCATCGACACGGTGCTCACCTCGGGCGGGCCCTTCCCGGCCGGGCAGGGCGTCGAGGTGCTCAGGGTGGAGGCGGCGCGCGAGGCGGCGCTCGGCGGGCAGGGTCTGGCGATCCTGGTCGGCGGCGGCCTGAAGTTGGCGGACGTGCCGACCCTCAAGGCGGCGGGTCTGCGCGACTTCCACGTCGGCTCGGCGGTGCGCGGCGGCTCCGACTGGTCCGGGAACGTGGACGAGGAGCTTGTGGCGCAGTGGCGGGACGTGATCGACGGCTGATACGTCGACCCCGTCCCGCGTACCGGCACCCTCGCCCGTGCGCGACGGACCCTGCCTAGACCGCCAGTTCCGCGGGCAGCGGACGGGCGTGCAGCACGGTGAGCCGGGTGACGGCTCGGGTCAGCACGACGTAGAGCCGCCGCAGTCCGAGCAGCGCGTCGTGCTCGGCCTCCGCGATCGCGCCCGGCTCCACGACGATGACCTGGTCGTACTCGAGACCCTTGGCGAGCGTCGCGGGGACGAGGACGAGCCGGTTGACCTCCGCCTCATCGGATGCGTCCTCTGATTTCCCAGCTGATACCCCGGCCGATGCCCCGGCTGTTTCCTCCGCCGATTCCCCAGCCGACTCCCCTTCAGAATCCTCCGCGTCGAGCCGGGTGGCCGCGATGCCCGCCTTCGCCAGCAGCTTGCCGATCCGGTCCAGGTCGGCATCGGCCGCGATCAGGCCGATCGAGCCCTCGTCGTCCAGCGCGTCGCGAACGGTTTCGGCCAGTCGGCGCGCGAGTTCCGCGTCGTCGGCCACGGCGCGCACTTCGAGTCCGCCGCCCTGCTGCCGGACCGAGGTCGGCGGCGCGAGTTCGGGGGCGATCGAGGGCAGCAGCCGGGCCGCGTACTCGATGACCTGCCGTGGCACGCGGAAGCCCTGGGTCAGTTCCTCGATGTGCGCATCGGTCTTGCCCAGATGCTCCAGCGCGACGGTCCACGAGCCGGTGGCCCACGGCGTCGTCGCCTGCGCGATGTCTCCGAGCACTGTCACGGATCCGGTCGTGCAGCGGCGGGCGACGGCGCGCAGCTGCATCGCGGAGAGGTCCTGCGCCTCGTCCACCACGACGTGCGCCAGCGAGGCGGTGCGTTCCAGCAGGTCGGCGAGTTCGTCGAGGAGTACGACGTCGGCCGCCGTCCAGCGTGCGGCACCGGCCGAGCGCGGGGGCTTGGGCCACAGCAGCATCTGCTGTTCTTCGGGGGTCAGCAGGCCGTCAGTGGCCGACGCCAGCCGCTCCGGCGAGCCGAACAGCGCGTGCAGCAGCTTGGCCGGGTCTACCGCGGGCCACGCCTGATCCACCGCCTTGCGCACCGGCTGGCTGCGGGCGACGGCGTTCTGCACCCGGTCGTCCGGCGACTCCCCCGCCTGCTCCATGCGTGTCAGCACACTGTGCGCGATCCGCTGGCCGAGCATCGTGCGCCCGGCGCCGTAGCGCACGTCTCTACCGCGCAGCGCCTCGATGTGCTCGGCCAGTTCGTACGCGGGGACCCGCCAGCGCCGCGAGCCGCGGACCACGAGCAGCGCCTCGGCGGGTTCCTCGATGTGCGACCAGACCGCTCTGGCCAGCACCTCGGCCATCCGCGCGTCACCCTTGAGCCGGGCTGCCGCTCCGTCCTCGACGGCCCGGACCGGTGCCCGGTCGACGAGTTCCGCGACGGTGGCCTGGGCGACGTCGATCTCGCCGAGCGCGGGCAGCACCTGCTCGATGTACTTGAGGAACTGCCGGTTCGGCCCGACGATCAGGGCGCCGCCGCGCTTGATCCGTTCCCGGTGCGCGTAGAGCAGGAAGGCCACGCGGTGCAGGCCCACGGCCGTCTTCCCGGTGCCCGGCGCCCCCTGCACGCAGATGCTGGTGGACAGGTCGGCGCGCACGATCTCGTCCTGCTCCGGCTGGATCGTGGCGACGATGTCGCGCATCGGGCCGGTGCGCGGCCGCTCGATCTCCTGGCGGAGGATGTCCGAACCGCCGGCCGGTTCGATCGCCGCGTCACCGCCGAAGGGCTCGTCCTCGATCGCGGTGAGCACGCCGCCGGAGAAGCCGAAGCGCCGGCGCAGCGCGAGCCCCATCGGCTGCTTCCCGCTGGCCCGGTAGAAGGCGAGCGAGACCGGCGCGCGCCAGTCCACCACCATCGGGTCGCCGTGCCCGTCGTGCACGTGGCGGCGGCCGACGTAGTAGTGCTCGCCGTGGAATTCGGATTCCGCCTCGGCGGCGTAGTCGAGACGGCCGAAGAAGAGCGGTACACCCGGCCGGTCCACGAGCGCGGCCGCGCGCGCCTGCAGCGCGAGGTTCAGCACCTCGGTGGACCAGCCCGTGCCGCCCTGCGCCTTCATCGACAGGGTGTCCTCGCGCATGGCGCGCAGCGCGGTGCGGGACGCGTCGAGGTGCTCCCGCTCGGCCACGACCTGCGGATCGACGTCCGTGAGTGCCCCGTTTTCGGGCATGGCAAAGCCTCCGTAGATACACGAGTTCGCTGATCAGATTGTGTATTCCGGAGGCAGAGGTCCGGCGTCTCCCGACAGTCCGTACATGCACGATGCGGCGGGGTGTGCCGCGTGAAATGGAGACGAGCACCTTACCAGGGTTCTTGACAGAATGTCGATTCACCGCCACGCTGCTCACCACGCGCCCGGTGTCTCCGCCGGACGCGCGCGGTTGTACAGGCGGGGGTCAGGACTTCCGGAGCGGCGGTGCGGCGCCGTGTGAGGGAGTTGCGGCCCGGCCGCGCGTGTCCGGCGGTACCGAGAAGGAATCAGGATGTGCACGGCATCGGGTGCCCGCCTGTCCGTCGCCGGCGGACGGGTGCCTCCGCCTGTCGACGATGAGGTCCTCGATGACGCGAACCCGATCATCGCTCACCCTTGCTCTCACCTGCGCTTTGGCCCTGGCCACCGGCACCTCCGCCGCGCACGCCGCCTCCACTGACTCCTCCGCCTCCGCTGCCGCTGCCGGCGGTCCGGGCGCGGCGTCCTACTACGACCTGGCCCGCAAGGACTGCCTGGGCACGGCCGAGAACACGACGTCAAAGGTCTGGTACACGGTCGCGGACGGCGTGCTGTCCGACGTCTACGAGCCGACCGTGGACAACACCAACGTCAGCACTCTGCAATACGCGGTCACCGACGGCTCGACCTTCACCGACCTGCAGACCCGCGACATGACCTACACGGTCGCGGCCGATCCCAGCGGCATGGCCTGCACGGTGGTCTCGAAGGATCAGGCACACGGCTACGCGCTGACCACCACCTACGTCACCGATCCGCGACGTGACACGGTCCTGATGCACACGACGCTGTCCTCGCTGTCGGGCACGCACACGAACCTGGCCAGGCTGCACGTGTACGCGCGCCTCGACGCGCACGCGAACGGCGACGGCGGTGGCGGCGATGCGAACGCGGGCGGCAACACCGGCGTGATCGACTCTTCGGGCGTCCCGGTCGTCTACAGCACCCTGACGTCGACCGAGGCCGTGAACCGGGACTACGCGGTGCCGACGTACATGGCGCTGACCTCGACGTCCGCCGGCACGGCAAGCGTGGGCTACGCGGGCACGGCGAGCGATGGACTCGACCAGCTCGACTCCACCCACACGCTGACTCAGTACTCTGAGGCCGACGACGGGCACATCGTCGCGACGGAAGCCGTCGACCACGGCACCGATTTCACGCTCGCCCTCGGATTCGGCCGCACTCAGGCACAGGCCGTGGCGGGCGCGAAGGCCTCGCTGCACGTGCCGTTCGTGGCCACGCAGCAGCAGTACGAGGCGACCTGGCACGCGTATGACGGCAGCTTGAAGCCGCCGCCCGCACAGTACGCGCGGACCTACTACCTCGACGCCAACGTGCTCAAGGCGAGCGAGGACAAGACCTATTCGGGCGCGATCGTCGCCTCGCTGGCCTCGCCCTGGGGCCAGGCCGTGAACGCCGGAACGTACGTCGGCGGCAAGGCCGTCTACTTCGGCTCGTACCGCGAGGTCTTCGGCCGCGACCTGTACGAGGCGTTCACCGGCCTGCTCGCGGACGGCGACGTCTCGACGGCCAGAGCGGCGACGCAGTTCCTGCTCGACAAGCAGCAGCTGTCCACCGGCGAGATTCCCCGGAACTCGCTCGTCAACGGCAAGGCCGCGCCCGACACCGGCGGCGACCAGTTGGACGAGACCGCGTACCCGATCCTGATGGCGTACGAGGCCGGCCTCGGCGGCGACTCGGCGCTGTGGACGGACCACATCAGGCCTGCCGCCGATTGGCTGGTCTCGCACGGCCCGTCGTTCGGCGTGGAGCGCTGGGAGGAGCAGTCCGGGTATTCGCCCTCGACGATCGCGGCCGAGATCGCCGGGCTGACGGCCGCGTCGGCCATCGCGCGCATGCACGGCGACGGCGCCGCTGCGAACCTGTACCAGGCCACTGCCGACGACTTCCAGCGCAACATCAAGAACTGGACCGTCACCACGACCGGCTCGCAGAGCCCTGAGCCGTACTTCGTCCGGCTGTCCAAGACCGGCGACCCGAACGCGGCGATCAGCTACTCGCTCTCGAACGGCGCCCCGAGCGTGGACCAGCGCGGCGTGATCGACGGCGGCTTCCAGGAGCTCGTCCGGCTCGGCGAGCTGTCGCCGACGGACACCACCTTCCAGAACTCGCTTTCCGTGCTGGACAAGACGATCTCGGTCAGCACGCCCTCCGGCTCCGGCTACTACCGCTATGGCGACGGCGCGAGCCTCGGCAGCGCGGACGGCTACGGCGACTGTTCGACGGTGAACAGCCAGACCTCGTGCACGGTGAACGGCCAGCCGTGGCCGACCACGGACACCGGGACCGGGCACCTCTGGCCCGTCCTGTCCGGCGAGCGCGCCGAATCCGCGATCGCCGGGGACGACCCGTCGACCGCGAAATCCTTGCTGGCCTTCATGATCGGGTCGGCCTCCGGCGAAGGCCTGGTGCCCGAGCAGGTGTGGGAGGACCCGAATCTCGCCGCGTCGCCGTACGGCTCGGACCCGACGTCCGCGAGCATCGGCTTCGTCGACGGCCAGGCCGCCGGTTCCGCTTCGCCGCTCACCTGGGCGCAGTCGCAGGAACTCCGGCTGATCGTGGACCTCGGCGCCGGACGGACCGTGGACACGCCGCGGATCACGACGGACCGCTACGTCGCCCACCCGGCCCCCGGCGCCGCGACCGTCACGCTCACCTCGCCGACGTCCGGCAGCACGATCGAGGGCGGCACGACCACCGTGAGCGGCACGACGACCCCCGGCGCGGCCGTCTCCGTCGAGGCCCAGGACACGGACACGGCGGCCGCCGCGACGACCGTGAGCACCACGGCGGATGCGAGCGGCGCCTTCTCCGCGACGGTCTCGATCGGCTTCGGCACCAACGTGATCAGCGCCGCCGCCACGTCGGGGACGTCCACCGGCTTCGCGCAGACGCAGGTGGTCGGTGACGTGGTCGGCGGAACGACCGTCCTCGACGTGACGCACACCGGCACGCACGACGGGCCCGGCACGTACCAGTACCCGACGGCGTCGGACTTCGTCGCGGGTTCCTTCGACATCAACCGCTTCCAGGTGATCACCGCGAACAGCGAGGTCTACCTGCGCCTCACACTGGCCAAGCTGACGCCGACCTTCGGCGCCACGATGGGTGCGCAGCTGCTGGACTACTACGTGCACGACCCGGCGGCGACGAGCACCTCGACCGCTGCCGCGTACGCCAGCCGGAACTACGCCATCGCCCCGGCCGACGCGTGGAGCCAACTGATCGAGGTGCAGGGCTTCGCCTCGCCCGTCTGGAAGAACCCCGGCGGGGCTCCCGTCGGCACCCCGACGGCCGTCGTCGCCTCCACCCTGACGAACACGATCACCGTCGCCCTGCCCGAATCCGAGTTCGGCACGCCGACATCCGGCTGGACCTTCACCATCGCGCTCACCGGCCAGGACGGCTTCAGTTCTGACCAGGCGCGCGCCTTCACGTCCACCGCGGGCGCGTACAGCTTCGGCGTGTGCGCCGGCGGCGATTCCGCCGCGATCTGCTCGCTGAACGCGGACACCGTGCCCAAGGTCATGGACACGGTCACCCCGCCCGGCGTCTCCCAGGAAATTGAGCTCAACCCAACCGTCGGTCCGGTCGTCTTGGAGGGTGTGACCGTGCCCTGAGGCCCACGGAACTCAGGGTTTGAACGCGTTCGAGAACTTCGCTAGAGTCACGCGCCGAGCGGGTTTTCGAACGCGTTCAACCCTTCCCGAAGGAGAGCGGGAAGGGTACGGCCGCGGGCACGCGGCACTGTCGGTGGACCTCGCTACGGTTCACTTCGGTGCCGGATCCGCCCACGGCACCGGCAAGAGGCTGCGACCCGGTCGCGGATCGACGACGAGGAGGGGAGTCGGTCCGCACCGGAGAGCTGCCGGCGACGTACGGTGGAGCGGATGCGGGAAGCGATCCGGGCCGGGACGCCCAAGAGCGAGCAGACCAGGACTCTGATCCTGGAGACGGCGCTCGGGCTGTTCCGCGAGCACGGCTACGACGGGACCACGATGCGGGCGATCGCCCAGCGCGCCGGGGTCTCCGTCGGCAACGCCTACTACTACTTCGCCTCCAAGGAACACCTCGTCCAGGGCTTCTACGACCGGCTGGCCGCGGAGCACCGCGCGGCGGCGGTCGAGGCGCTGCACGGGGTGACGGACCTCGGCGAGCGGATCCGGATCGTGCTCAGCACCTGGCTGGACGTCGCCGAGCCGTACCACGCGTTCGCCGCCGCGTTCTTCAAGAACGCCGCGGATCCCTCCAGTCCGCTCAGCCCGTTCTCCGCCGAGTCCAAGCCGGCCAGGGACATGGTGATCGACCTGCACCGGCTGGTGCTCGACGGCTCGAGTCTGCGCCACGACGCGGAGATCGGGCGCCTCGTGCCCGAACTGCTCTGGCTGCACCATCTGGGGATCGTGCTCTACTGGGCGCACGACAAGACGCCGCACGCCGAACGCACCAGGCGGCTCGCGGTACGCACGGCGGGCACCGTCGCGCGGGTGGTGCGGCTCAGCAAGTACAAGATGGTTCGGCCGCTGGTGCGCGAGGCGGACGGGCTGCTGCGCGAATTCCTGATCAGCGAGCCAGAGGTCGGCGAACCGGAAACCGGGCAGGACCTCAGCGAACCGGATCGGGACTCGCCGCGGCCGCTTCCTGGGCGGGACTAGCCGCGCCCTCCTCGTCCGGCTCGCGGCCCGGCGTCATGAGGTTGAACCGCTTGATCGCGAACGTGAACAGCGCGTAGTAGACCGCTGCGAAGCCGAGGCCGATCGGGATGATCAGCAGCGGCCTGGTCGCGATGTCGAAGTTGAAGACGTAGTCGAACAGCCCCGCCGAGAACGAGAATCCGTCGTGGATGCCCAGCGCGTTGCACAGGGCCATCGAGACGCCGGTGAGCAGGGCGTGGATGCCGAAGAGGGCCGGCGCGACGAACAGGAACGCGAACTCGATCGGCTCGGTCACCCCGGTCAGGAACGAGCAGAGCGCGGCCGAGAGCATGATGCCGCCGATCGCCTTGCGCTTCTCCGGCCGGGCGCAGCGGGTGATCGCGAGCGCGGCGGCGGGCAGCGCGAACATCATGATCGGGAAGAAGCCGGTCATGAACATCCCGGAGTTCGGGTCCCCGTGGAAGAAGCAGGCCTGGTCCCCGTTGTAGGTGACGCCGTTCTCGGTGCACGTCCCGCCGACCGCGGAGGTCCACACGAGGTTGTTCGGGATGTGGTGCAGGCCGAAGGGCAGCAGCAGCCGGTCCACGACCCCGTACACGCCCGCGCCGAGACTCGCGTGCGCCGCCGCCTGCTTGCCCAGCCACGTGATGACCGCGCCCGGCCACTGCCAGATCAGGCCCATCACGACACCGAGCAGCGTGGCGGCGAACGCGGTGACGATCGGCACGAACCGTCGCCCGCCGAAGAACGCCAGATACGTCGGCAGCTTGATGCGGTGGAACCGCTGGTACAGCAGGGCCGCCAGGATCCCGACCAGGATGCCCCCGAGCACGTAGGTCGGGTTCTTGTTGATCGTGTCCGTGGTGTTGAGCGTCGTCCTGCCGCCGACGGTCGTGGTGCCGTACCACGCGGTCGCCCACTGCTGGCTCCGGGTGATCGGCATCGCGAAGACCGCCGCCGTCACCTCGTTGTAGACCAGGTAGCCGACGGCCGCGGCCAGCGCCACCGTGCCGTCCGCCTTCTTCGCGAACCCGACCGCGACGCCGATCGCGAACAGCAGCGGCAGGAAGTTGTAGATGCCGTTGCCCGCGGCCGCGCACACCTGCTGGACGTAGACCAGCCAGTGCCAGCCGGTCAGACTCGCCAGATAAAGCCCGTGCTCCCCTACCGCCTTCGCTCCGGTGCCGCGCTCGCCGAGGATGTCGTCGGAGCCGAGCCGCAGCAGCACGCCCGCCGCGGGCATCACCGCGATGGGCAGCATCACGGAACGGCCGATCCGCTGCAACACGGCCAGGATCCGGCTCGCCGGGCCCATCGTCCGTGCGCGCGGCGGGAGGCCGTCCGCGGTGGAAGCTGTCATCTAGGCGCCTCGATGGGGTTGACGGCGGCCGCCCGCGGGTTGACGATCGGCTGCGCCGGGCGCTCCAGGGGCACCCACAGCTGGTACCGGTCGGCCCGGTAGGCGGAGTACGCATACTCTACGAGCACGTCGTCGCAGTAGCTACGCCGCGTCATCTGCAGTACGACACCGGTGGCCGGGATCTCCAGCAGCGCCGCCTCGTCAGTGTCCGGATTGCCCGCCTCGATCACCTGCTCACCCCAGGTCAGCGGGAGACCGTAGTGCTCGGCGAGCAAGCGGTAGAGCGACTTCGGCGAGCCGAGCGCGAGTATCCCGGGGACCCGGTGCTCCGGAAGGTAGCAGCGCTCGACGGCCATCGGGATTGAATCCGCGTAACGCAGCCGTACCAGCCGGATCACGCCGTCGCCCGGCTGCAGCTCCAACTGCCGGGCCAGCGCCGGCGTGGCCTCGATCCGCTCGAAGGCCAGGGTGCGCGAGGCCGGGACCATGCCGCGCCGGTTCATGTCCTCGGTGAATGAGGCGAGCCGGATCTGCAGGTCCATCTTGGGCTGGGCGACGAAGGTGCCGCGCCCGCGCACCCGGTACAGCTTGCCGTCCGCGACCAGCTGGTTCACCGCCTGGCGGACCGTCATCCGGGAAAGGCCGTAGCTCTCGCCGAGCTCGCGCTCCGACTGGATCGGGGCGTCCGGCTCCAGCTCGGTGGCGATCAGCTCCAGCAGGATTTCCCGCAGCTGCTGGTGCTTGGGCACCGGGCTACGCGGATTGATCTCCATCTGCCCTCACTTGCTGTGAACTGGGTCACGCCCTACTGTTATGGACCGGACTAGACCACCTGTGGTCGACTGTTGTCAAGACGGTCTGCTGCGGTTAAATCCAAGCGCAACTGCACAGGCCGGGACAAGCCGACCGCCGGAGTGGCGGGAAGCGGTCCGGCCGGAGACCGTTAGGAAGGCAGCCATGGACAAGGCGCAGGCGATCCTCGCCGCCCTCGGCGGGGCGGACAACATCATGGAGATCGAGCCCTGCATCACCCGGCTGCGCACCGTGGTGCACGACGCGGCCAAGGTCAACGAGGCCGCCCTGAAGGCGGCCGGCGTGCACGGGGTGATGCGCACCGGCTCGGTCGTGCAGGTGGTGGTCGGCCCCGACGCGGACACCGTCTGCATGGACATCGAGGATCTGCTCTGAACACCCTGAACGCCCGCGAAGAGGCCCGTCCGGTGCGCATCGAGCCGCTGTCGGTGGTCGCCCCGGTCACCGGCCGCGCCATCGCCCTGGCCGAGGTGCCGGACGCCGTCTTCGCGCAGCACATGGTCGGCCCCGGCGCCGCGATCGACCCGGTACGGGCGCCCGGCCTCGTGGTCAGCCCCGTCTCCGGCATCCTCGTCAAACTCAAGCCGCACGCCTTCGTGGTCACCACAGAGGACGGCCGCGGGGTGCTGGTGCACCTGGGGATCGACACGGTGAACCTGGACGGCGGCGGCTTCGTGCTGTTGGCTGAGGAGGGCGGCGTGGTCCCGGCCGGCGCGCCGGTGATCCGCTGGAATCCGGCCGCGGTGGAGGCCGCGGGCCTGAGCCCGGTGTGCCCGGTGATCGCGCTGGACGCCGACCGCGCGGCCGCCGCGGCGCTGGCGGGCTCGGTGGCGCTCGGCGCCGTGTGTGCTGGTGACCGGCTGTTCACCTGGGCCTGATACTGGTGGGGTCGCGGAAGCGCGAGAATAGGCGCCGCACGAGGACCCGACCGAGGAGAAGACTTAGCATGCAGCGCACCGTGACCGTAGCCTCCCGGGTGGGGCTGCACGCTCGACCCGCCGCAGTTTTCGTCAAGGCCGCCAGCGCCGCGACGCTGCCCGTCACCATCGCCAAGGAGGGCAAGGAGCCGGTCAGCGCCCGCTCCATCCTGGCCGTGCTAGGGCTGGACGTGCGCGGCGGCGAGGACGTGGTGCTCGAGGCCGAGGGCGACGGAGCCGAGGACGTGCTCGAGCGGCTGGCCGAGCTGCTGACGGAGGACCTGGAAGGGTGAGCTGAGGCTTGAACACGGCGCGGAGCGCGGCGGGGGACGGCGACGGGGCCGTTCGCACGCTGCACGGAGTTGGTGTCGGGGGCGCGAGTGTGGCCGGCCCGGTCGCGTTGATGGGCGTGCCCGAGCCGCCGCCGGAGCCCGATTCGCCGCCTTCCGGGCCGCCCGCCGAGGAGACCGAGCGG
This sequence comes from Actinospica sp., assembly GCF_035552695.1. Taxonomy (NCBI): domain Bacteria; kingdom Bacillati; phylum Actinomycetota; class Actinomycetes; order Catenulisporales; family Actinospicaceae; genus Actinospica; species Actinospica sp. The sequence goes on along the minus strand of NZ_DASZKT010000247.1, from coordinate 2,626 downwards.
GCGCTCGGCGCCCTGCGCCTGGTGGCCGCCGAGCTCGGCCGCCGTGCCGAGCTGGCCGGCGGCGAGACCGCCGAGGTCCTCGAGGCCCAGGTCATGATGGCCGAGGATCCCTCGCTGGCCGAGGCGGTGACCGACCGCACCGCGGCGGGCGTGTCCGCCGGCCGGGCCGTGTTCGAGGCCTTCGGCCTGTTCCGGGCGACGCTGGCCGAGGCCGGGGAGTACCTGGCCGCGCGTGTCGCGGATCTCGACGACCTCGCCGCACGCGCCGTCGCCGCGGCCGCCGGGCGTCCGATGCCCGGAGTTCCGGTGCGCGACGAGCCCTTCGTACTGGTGGCGCGGGATCTGGCGCCGGCCGACACCGCGCTGCTCGACCTGCAGAAGGTGCTGGCGCTGGTCACCGAGCAGGGCGGCCCGACCAGCCACACCGCGATCCTGGCGCGTGCCCGCGGCATTCCGGCCGTGGTGGGCGTGGCCGGGGTGCTGGACCTGACCGAGGACGAGTTGCTGCTGGTGGACGCGGCGGACGGCGCGGTCTACGTGGCGCCGACCGAGGAGTTCGTCGAGCGCGCCCGGGAACGCGAGGCGGCGCGGCGGGAGGCGGCGGCCCGCGCGGCGGCCGACACCGCCCCGATCCGCACCCCGGACGGCCGCGAAGTGAAACTCCTGGCGAACATCGGGGGCGCGGGCGACGTGGCCGACGCGCTCGCCGCCGGGGCCGAGGGCGTCGGCCTGTTCCGCACCGAGGTGCTCTATCTCGGCGCGCTCGAGCCGCCGTCCTACGAGGATCAGCTGACGGCGTATCGGGCGGTGTTCGAGGGCTTCGACGGCCGGACCGTGATCGCGCGCACGCTGGACGTGGGCGCCGACAAGCCGCTGCCCTTCCTGCCGCTCGGCGAGGAGCCGAACCCGTCCCTCGGCGTGCGCGGCATCCGGGCCTTCCGCGAGACGGTGCACGAGCGGCTGCTCGACACGCAGCTCACCGCGCTGGCCGTCGCGGCCGAGGGGACCGGCGTCGACCTGTGGGTGATGGCGCCGATGATCGCGGACGCCGCGGAGGCGCGCTGGTTCGCGGCCAAGGCGCGCGCGGCCGGCATCGCCAAGGTGGGCGTGATGATCGAGGTGCCCGCGGCCGCGCTCTGCGCCCGCGAGGTGCTCGCCGAGGTGGACTTCGCGTCCATCGGCACGAACGACCTGACTCAGTACACGATGGCCGCGGACCGTCTGGTGGGCGCGCTCGGCGGCCTGCAGGACTCCGGGCATCCGGCCGTGCTCAAGCTGATCGCGATGACCGCGTACGCGGGCGCCGAACTCGGCAAGCCGGTCGGCGTGTGCGGCGAGGCGGCCGGCGACCCGCGGCTGGCGGCCGAGCTGATCCGGCTCGGCGTCACCTCGCTCTCGATGGCCCCGGCGGCGCTCAGCGAGGTCCGCGCCGCGCTGCGGCGGACCTGAGGCGGCGGACATGAGAACGAGCCCCACCCCGCCGAGGCGGGGTGGGGCTCGCTGCGTACTCGGCTTCTAAGAACTCTTAGAAGTCCATGTCCCCGCCGGGCATGCCGCCGGCCGGGGCGGCCGAGGCCTTCTCCGGCTTGTCGGCGATGACCGCCTCGGTGGTCAGGAACAGCGCCGCGATGGACGCGGCGTTCTGCAGCGCGGAGCGGGTCACCTTGGCCGGGTCCGGGATGCCCGCGGCCAGCATGTCCACGTACTCGCCGGTGGCGGCGTTGAGGCCGAAACCGGGCTCCAGGTTGCGGACCTTCTCCACCACGACGCCGCCCTCGAGGCCGGCGTTGATGGCGATCTGCTTCAGCGGGGCCTCGACGGCCAGGCGCACGATGTTCGCACCGGTCGCCTCGTCGCCCGCCAGGTCGAGCTTCTCGAAGGCCTTGGTCGCCGCCTGCAGCAGGGCCACGCCGCCACCGGCGACGATGCCCTCCTCGACGGCCGCCTTCGCGTTGCGCACGGCGTCCTCGATGCGGTGCTTGCGCTCCTTGAGCTCCACCTCGGTGGCCGCGCCGGCCTTGATGACGGCCACGCCGCCGGCCAGCTTCGCCAGGCGCTCCTGCAGCTTCTCCCGGTCGTAGTCCGAGTCCGACTTCTCGATCTCGGCACGGATCTGGGCCTTGCGGCCCTCGATCGCGTCCGCGTCGCCGGCGCCGTCCACGATGGTCGTCTCGTCCTTGGTGACGACGACCTTGCGGGCGCGGCCGAGCAGGTCGAGGCCGGTCGACTCGAGCTTGAGGCCGACCTCCTCGGTGATGACCTGGCCGCCGGCCAGGATCGCGATGTCGCCCAGCATGGCCTTGCGGCGGTCGCCGAAGCCCGGGGCCTTGACGGCGACGGACTTGAAGGTGCCGCGGATCTTGTTGACCACCAGCGTGGCCAGCGCCTCGCCCTCGACGTCCTCGGCGATGATCAGCAGCGGCTTGCCCGACTGCATGACCTTCTCCAGGATCGGCAGCAGGTCCTTGACGTTGCCGATCTTCTGGTTGGCGATCAGGATGTACGGGTCCTCGAGGACCGCCTCCTGCCGCTCCATGTCGGTGGCGAAGTAGAAGTTGATGTAGCCCTTGTCGAAGCGCATGCCCTCGGTGAGCTCGAGCTCGAGGCCGAAGGTGTTGGACTCCTC